>JBLIZK010000279.1:0-12989 GCA_048859825.1 Paludibacter sp. | reverse complement strand
CATTATAGGAAAATTTACGGCCCTTTCTGTTCCATTCAAATCGTCGTTAATACCCGTGCCACGTAACACAAAAAGAGGTGCTGTTACACGTCGCAGGCGCAACTCTGCCGACAGGTTTGCCTGAAAGAATTCTTTGATTTTCGAAATTGCCAACTCAGTTTGCTGTAAATCGAGCAAAGGTTGGTAATTAGTAGTTTTTATTAAATAGCTCATCGTGTATGTTTTAATTTCACACAAAGATAATTAATTGACTGACATTTTCACACAATGCGCCACTAAAAAAAGCCACATCAAAACAGATATGGCTTTTTCTATATTAAATAAACAAATTTCTTTTTTACAATTTGCTATACACTACAAAAGAATAGGGATATTCATTTTTTTCGTCGGCTTCAAAATCTTCACGACTTACTTCTTTCCATAAAGTCCAGTCAACTTCAGGGAAATAAGCATCACCATTTACATTGGCGTGTATCCATGTTATTTGTAATTCATCGGCTAACCCGATGGTTTGTTTGTACATAGCCCCACCACCAATGATATATACTTTTTCTTCTTTTTCGCACAAATCGAGTGCGTCTTCAACCGATTCGGCTTCAAAATACCCTTCACGAATACCCTCACTCATCATTGAGGTAATTACAATATTTTTTCTATTGGGCAGTGGTCCGTTGGGTAAGCTTTCGAAGGTACGTTTACCCATAATAATAGCAGAACCGGTGGTAAGCTGTTTAAAATGCTTCAAATCGGCAGGCATATGCCAAGGCAGTCTGTTTGACTTACCAATTACCATATTGTCGGCTACAGCAGCAATTATCGATACTTTTGGCATGATAGTAAATTTATGATTAATAGTATTTTACCTGTTTGTTTTTGTAAACCTGACATCAAAATTTACCATTGATTAAAATGCAAGGCCGACAAAAATACAAAAAATAACGGATAATTGGCGTACCTTTGCACTTTATAATTATTATAATTAAAGATACTGACCAAAACATGTATAAACTAATTATTTTCGATCTCGACGGCACACTACTCGACACCCTTGGCGACATAGCAAACAGCACAAATTACGCACTATCTCAATATAATTTCCCTACACATGATACAGATCAATATTGTCAATTCATCGGGAACGGATTGGTAAAGTTAATTGAACGGGCACTGCCGGCCGATAAACGCACCGACGACATTGTATCCATGGTAAAAAACGAATTTCTTAAGCACTATTTTGCCCATGCCGAGGAACTCACAAAACCTTACGAAGGGATATCCGGGCTGCTGAATACGCTCCGGGACATGCAATACTCCTTGGCCATTGCTTCAAACAAAACGCACCCGGCTACAGTAAGTTTAGCAAAACGATTTTTTCCCGGCATTATTTTTACTGATGTGTTTGGGCAACGCGAAGGCTATCCGGCAAAACCCAACCCGGGCATACTAAATGAAATAATTGCAAATGCAGGAGTAAACAAATCCGAAGTACTATACGTAGGCGATTCAGGTGTGGATGTATCGACAGCGAAAAATGCAGGTGTCGATTTTATAGGCGTTTTGTGGGGTTTTCGTCCCCAAAAAGAACTGGAAGATCTTGGAGCATCCACTTTTGTTAAAAACTGCTCCGAACTTCTCATTATTATCGAACAGAAAAAAATCCGCTAATTTTTCACTATCTTTGCGGCTCAAAAAACAAACACAGAACATTAATTCTAAGTTTTTGTTTTTCAGTTCATTCAACACTGAAAATATAAAACGATAAAACAACAAATATAACCAATGGCTCTTCAATGTGGAATCGTCGGGCTGCCAAACGTGGGCAAATCGACTCTTTTCAACTGCTTATCAAATGCAAAGGCTCAGGCAGCCAACTTTCCTTTTTGTACAATTGAACCGAATGTAGGCGTTATAACCGTGCCGGATGAACGCTTAAACAAACTATCGGAACTGGTAAAACCGCAACGTATCGTACCTACTACTGTCGAAATTGTGGACATTGCCGGTCTGGTAAAAGGAGCTAGCAAAGGCGAAGGTTTAGGTAATAAGTTTTTGGCCAACATCCGCGAAACCGATGCTATTCTACATGTCTTACGTTGCTTTGAAGATGAAAACATTACCCATGTGGATGGCAGCATTAATCCTGTACGCGATAAGGAAATTATCGACATGGAGTTACAGTTGAAAGATCTTGAAACCATCGAAAGCCGAATTTCGAAAGTGCAAAAACAAGCACAAACAGGAGGCGACAAACAGGCCAAAGCACTTTATGATATCTACATCCAATATCGCGAAGCCTTATTACAGGGCAAGTCGGCCCGCACGGTTGTACTCGACGATTTGGATAAAAAACTGGTAAAAGATTTGTATTTACTTACCAACAAACCGGTAATGTATGTATGTAATGTCGACGAAGCATCGGCAGTGAATGGAAATAAATTTGTTGATGCCGTAAGAGAAGCTGTAAAAGAAGAAAATGCCGAAATTTTGGTTGTAGCAGCGGGCCTCGAAGCTGACATTGCCGAATTTGAAACTTTTGAGGAGCGTCAAATGTTTTTGGAAGAAGCCGGCTTAACCGAATCGGGCGTGTCACGACTGATTCGCGCAGCATATCATTTGCTCAACTTACAAACTTACTTTACAGCCGGCGTACAGGAAGTACGTGCCTGGACTTTTGAAAAAGGATGGAAAGCACCGCAATGTGCTGGTGTAATTCACACTGACTTCGAAAAAGGATTTATACGTGCCGAAGTAATAAAATACGACGATTTTACAACACTTGGTTCAGAAGCGGCCTGTAAAGAAGCCGGAAAAATGAATGTGGAAGGAAAAGAATACGTTGTAAACGATGGCGATATTATGCATTTTCGCTTTAATGTGTGATACAAGCCACAGTTGATGCTATTTTTTTACAAATATAACTTCAACATATTCTGACATTTGCATTTCAGCACCAAAGAAAATATCAAAAAACTGGGCGTAACGCTTGGCAGATACAGAAAATGTCCGTATATTTGCACCCGCAATGGCAAAATGGTACCATAGCTCAGTTGGTAGAGCAAAGGACTGAAAATCCTTGTGTCCCCGGTTCGATTCCTGGTGGTACCACAACAAGAAACTCATTATCGAAACAGATAATGAGTTTCTTGCTTTTATATAACTCAAAATAAAAAAAAGACCAACGTTTAATTTGTTGGTCTTTTCTGTTATTTGTGATTCACTATTTATACAGACACAAATAAGGAATATCCTGTGAACATCTCACCTTAAACTTTACACCCTTTTCAACCACAAAACTCTCAAATTTTTTGTAAGTTTTCCATTCTGTTTCACCCGGCTGCTGAATAGCCAATTCTCCCGAAATTACTGTCATAATTTCTAATGATGAAGTGCCGAACTCATACTCGCCAGCCTGCATAACACCTACTGTAGCAGTGCCCTCTGCTGAGTCTAACCCTATTGAAACTACTTTGCCATCGAAATACTGATTTGTTTTAAACATGCTCTTTATTATTATTAATTGAAATTTAATGTCTGATTTTTCACACAATCTGATGCAAAATTACAAAATTTCCGGCAGTTTAACCAGCTTAAGCCTTTCAAATACGCAAATATCGATAATAGTATTCTGCCTTTCCATTGTTCTTTATTGGCAGTAGCGTTTCAAAATATATTATCTTTGCCTTAAAATGCAGCCATATCCGTAATGAAATACATCGACGTAATACTTCCCCTGCCATTAAGAGCAAGCTTCACATATCAGGTGCCCGACATTTGGGAATCGGAGATACGTGTTGGCATGCGGGTAATCGTTCCGTTTGGCAAAAAGAAGCTTTACACAGCTATAGTTTACATCATACACACACAGCCCCCTACCCTGCCCTACGAAATAAAAGAAATTGCCGGTATACTCGACGCAAATCCTATTTTGCGCTATCCTCAGCTTCGGTTCTGGGAATGGATTTCATCGTATTACATGGCTTGCATGGGCGATGTATTCCAGGCAGCCGTTCCTGCAGGCATGAAAATAGAAAGCGAAACTACCGTTTGCATCAATCCGGAATTTGAAGCCGAAACAGCACTGGCGCCAAAAGAGCAGGAAATACTGGACGTTTTATCCGATGGCAAAGCCACAACTGTTGACGCACTAAGCAAATTACTGAGCTTTAGCAACATACTGCCTGTTCTCAAAAATCTTTTGGATAAGAATGCGGTGGAAATCAACGAAGAGCTAACCGAAAAAGTACGTGCAAAAACTGAAATCTACATTCGCATTCAACCCGAATATAATTCAGAAGAAAAACTACGGGACCTTTTTGATGAACTGAAACGGGCTAAAAAACAACTCGATCTTTTGATGTCCTACATCGATTTATCGAAAATGCTAATCCCATCTCGCTTCACGGAGGTTTCAAAAAAAAGTTTGCTCGAAAAATCGGGCGCTTCGGCAGCAGTGCTAAACGGAATGCTCGAAAAAAATATTTTCGAATGTTACAAAAAAGAAGTCTCGCGCTTTTCGGACTATTCAGCTGATACCCGTGAAATACAGCCACTAAACGAATTTCAACAAGTAGCCTTGCGTGAAACAGAATTGAAATTTCTTGAAAAGCCGGTAGTACTGTTACATGGCGTCACTTCGAGTGGTAAAACCGAGATTTACATCCATTTAATTAAAAAAACTATATCCGAAGGGAATCAGGTATTATACCTTGTACCCGAAATTGCCCTTACTACTCAGCTTACATCACGCCTCAAACGCGTTTTTGGCGATCGACTAGGGGTTTATCATTCCCGCTTTTCGGATGCAGAGCGTGTCGAAATCTGGAACAATGTGCTAAATGATAAAAGCTACGATATAATTATCGGAGTTCGCTCATCCATTTTTCTTCCATTTCGCAAATTAGGACTTATCATTATCGACGAGGAACACGAATCGAGCTACAAGCAATACGACCCGGCACCCCGCTACAACGCACGAAATGCTGCAATTATGCTTGGCACTATGCATGGCGCAAAAACATTGCTGGGAACTGCCACTCCGTCCATTGAAAGCTACCACAATGCTCTAAACGGGAAGTACGGACTGGTAGAAATTGCACAACGACACAACGACATGAAACTTCCTGATTTCATGATAGTAGACACAAAAGAAGCATACCACAAGAAGCAAATGAATGGCCATTTTTCGGACACTCTTATTGCCAAAATGAGCAAGGCTCTTGAAAACAGAGAGCAAATAATTTTGTTTCAAAACCGACGTGGTTATGCTCCGTATATTGAATGTAAGCAGTGCGCCCACGTACCCAAATGCAAAAATTGCGATGTTAGTTTAACCGTTCACAAAGCATTTAATATTTTAAGCTGCCATTATTGCGGCTATACCGAACCAATACCTGCTATATGCCCGGCCTGTAAAACCCCCGGACTTGGCACTAAAGGATTTGGAACCGAAAAAATTGAGGACGAAATAAAAATACAGTTTCCTGATGCACGAATTGCCCGCATGGACTACGACACTACACGTTCGAAAAAAGCATACGAAAGGATTATTACCGACTTTGAACAACAAAAAATCGACATACTCATTGGAACACAGATGGTTACAAAAGGGCTCGACTTTGAATGTGTTAGTATTGTAGGTATTTTAAATGCAGACAATATGCTGAATTTTCCCGACTACCGTGCACACGAACGGGCTTACCAACTTATGGCACAGGTAAGCGGGCGAGCAGGCCGCAAACACAAACAAGGTTTGGTTATATTGCAAACGTCGGTACCGGAACACCCCGTTATTAAACAGGTGTTAAACAACGATTATGCATCAATGTTTAAAACCCAGCAAATAGAAAGGCAAGAATTTAAATATCCACCTTTTTACAGAATTATTGAAATTGAGCTCCGACACCGCGACATACAAATTTGCAAACAAAGCGCACACGAACTGGCAAACCAACTCCGTGCAATTTTCGGAACAAGAATTCTGGGTCCGGTAGAACCTCCTGTATCACGTATACAAAACATGTTTATCCGGCAAATAATAATAAAAATTGAAAATGAAGCTTCGCCAATCAGGGCAAAAGAATTAATACACGCGGCCACCGACACATTATTAAGCGACAACCGTTTCAAAGCAGTACGTTTAAGCATTGATGTTGACCCGTTATAAAAACAAAGATGAAACGAATATGACAAAATTTAAATAATTTTCACCCACAGGGGAATGTTTAAACTTTGTTTTGTGAGTTCCATGTGACCATTTAAAAAATCAATTATAAACACATGAAAATAAAACCGATTTTTACAAGTATTTTACTATCCATATTCCTTTTACAATTACATGCTACAATTCCCGCAGGCTATTATTACCTTGCACAGGGTAAATCAAAATCAGACCTGAAAACTGCCCTGAAAAACGTTTCATCGCCACTAAGCGTATTAGGATATGGCGGTAGTGGTATAGGTTTTACCTGGCAGGGATTTTACTATACCGACCGAAAAGCCGACTCGACAGTTGTGGATATGTATTCATCAATAATACGTAAACAACCAGACTTTAATTCTGTAGATGGAATGCATATTGAACACTCTTTCCCAAAAAGCTGGTGGGGTGGCTACGAATATACTGCCTATAAAGATTTGTTTCACCTCTACCCTGCCGATGGCACCACCAATAGTACGAAAAGCAATTTACCGCTTGGCGAAGTAAGCGGCACTCCCACATTTGACAATGGTAAATCGAAAATTGGCAAAAACGGATTTGGAACAGCCTACTCCGACTATTGTTTTGAGCCGGCGGACGAATACAAAGGTGATTTTGCCCGATCATATCTCTACATCACAACCATTTACGAAGATTATGCACCATTATGGCAGTCGCCCATGCTAAATAACAACACCTACCCTGTTTGGAAGCCATGGGCGATTGAACTCTTAAAAAAATGGCACACCAATGATCCGGTAAGCCAAAAAGAACTGGACAGAAACGAAGCAATTTATGCAATTCAGGGCAATAGAAATCCATTTATTGATTATCCTACCCTGGTTAACTACATTTGGGGAGCAGACTCCGTCTCTGTTTTTCCGTTTCCAACCGAGAACAATCCTTTTCTCACATCGCCAAGGCGTGGCACTAAAATTGATTTTGGAACAATAATGACGGGCAGTCAGCAAAACCACATTATTCAATTAAAAGGAATCAATTTCTCATCGGCAGTTAACTTTACCCTGAAAACCAATTCAGTACAACTTTCAAAAACAAGCGCAAATGCTTCTGAACTTACAAACGGCACAACACTCAGCGTTCAGTTTACACCTGTTATAGCCGGACAAATACGCGACACATTAATTATAGCCGACGGTGGACTTTCAGCCATAAGTATCCCGATTACCGGAAATGCAACCCCCGATTTTATGGTACTTGAGCCCACCGAAATTCACGCAACCGGAGCAAAACTCAACTGGATTTCGGACCCGGCAGCCACCGATTACCAGTTAAAAGTATACGAGCAAACCCAGAAAGCGGGCGATCTTATTTTTTCGTCCTATGTTGAGGGAACAAGCTGGAATAAGGCTATTGAGATATTCAACGGCACTGGTCAAACTGTTAATCTCGCGAATTACTCGTTGCGAAAACAATCCAATGGCGATGGCTCATTTGGAAGCGAACTAAAACTGAGTGGAATGCTGGCAAATAACAGCTGCCACACAATAGTACATAAAAATGCAACGCTCAGCCCACTCCTGTCAAAAGCCGATTTGCTGACCGACACACTACTACAAATAAGTGGAAATGATGCAATTGCACTTTACCGAAACGGGATATCTATCGATATGATGGGTAGTGCCAATGCAGGTGCCGACATTATTTGGGGACTCGATGTAAGTCTGCAACGAAAAAACCACGTCACACACCCTCGCACCAACTACAATAGTTCGGAATGGAATTTCCTTCCTCAAGACTCAGTTGCATTTCTGGATACACACTCTATGAATCTGAGCCCAACAACGCCAAACCATCTTATAAATACATTAACCGGAAATGTCAATTTTTACAACATCGAAAACCTAAGTCCGGATAAAATATACTACTATACTGTAGATGCTCTAAAAAACAACAGCTCCACAGCAGCATACAACAGCATGCAACTAACAACCTCGGGTCTGGAAGCTCCTGAACTTCTCCCGGCAAGCAACATCACCGATAAAAGCTTTACCGCTAATTGGGCAAACACTGCTTACGCTACAGGCTATGCAGTTGAAGTTCTTGACATTGTTAGCACAGGCAACAATACCGAGCGAAACGGATTCGATAATGTAGACACTCCACTACCAACCGGATGGAGCAGTTCCGCCATATCCACATATACATCCACTGCAAGTAGTGGAGACTCTGTACCATCTCTACAATTAAACGACAACAACGATTGGGTAATGACCCGCGAATATGAATACCCTGTAACATCACTTGCTTTCATGTACAGGTTTGCCTCTGCCGCCACAGGCTCATCGCTTACGCTGGAAGCCCTGCAAAATGGCACCTGGATTCCCGTAATAAATTACAGCTACACAAACACAATAAAAACCAACAAGCTACTTAATTTTGATGCAGCTCTCAACTATCGGAAATTCCGGTTCACCTACACCAAAGTTACCGGCAATCTGGCTATCGACGATGTGGTAGTAACTTACGGAAAAACTGACAGTACAATAGTTGCACAGGGAACTACAAGCGGAACAACCAGTTTTAATGTAACCGGACTACAGCCAAACTCCGTTTACTTTTACCGTGTAAAATCAGCTCTGGGTTCGACATACTCGCCCTACTCAGAACTTATGGAAGTTAAAACAACGGAACAAACCGGAATAAGTGATTTACCGGTCAATTTATTGGGGATATTCAAACAAAATGCTGAAATTATAGTAATAAACAATGAAACCATTCAGCAACTATCCGTAACGGATATTAACGGACGCAAAATACTGACAGACAGCAACAAAAAAACATTTACAATAAAACTGCCAAAACGTGGTATTTATATCATTCAACTAACAACCGGAAATAATACTATTTTCCGGAAAATCAGTTACTAATCAAACTGAAAACATCATTTCAAATGCAGTTTAAGAAAATATACATTGAAATAACTAATATCTGTAACTTCAAATGCAGTTTTTGCTTTGACACAAAGCGAAAAAGTCAATTCATGACAACTACTGAATTTGAAAAAGTTATTAGTTCCATTCGCCCATACACAGCATATATTTATCTGCATGTGTTGGGCGAACCCTTACTACATCCTCAAATTGACGAAATTATTGATATAGCCCATAATGCAGGTATCAAAATTAATATAACGACCAATGGATCATTATTAAGAAAGCACTTTGATGCATCTTTTTGGAAAAAAGTCAGGCAGGTAAATATATCACTACACGATGCTGAGGAAAATATAACCGACAACAAAACAGATGAGTATCTAAATTCAGTACTGAAATTCACACAAAAAGCAAGTCGAAAATCATTTATTAATTTACGGCTCTGGAATGGAGGCGTCAGTTCAAGCAATTCATTTAACGACCGCTGTTATTCGCATATTGAATCGTTTATAGGAAAAGATTTAAAATCGCTTCCCCACTCAGGAAAAGACAGTGGAATAAAACTGGCTGACAATGTATTTTTACAACCGGCTCCCCGATTTGAATGGCCCGATGGCGAAACTCAGCGCAACAACAATATTAAAACCTGTTATGCCCTGCGCGATCATATTGCCGTTTTAGCTGATGGCACTGTAGTACCTTGTTGTATAGATGCTGATGCAAATCTGAAATTAGGGAACATCTTTGAGGAAAACCTGGCAGATATATTGCAATCGGAAAAAGCAGAACGAATGCGCAAAGGATTTCTGAACAATACTATAACCGAAGAATATTGTAAAACATGCGGCTTCCGAATCAGGGAGTAAATTATTATACCTTAAATAAAACTGATATGGCAGATCACAACGAACTTGGCGAAAAAGGAGAAGAGCTGGCCCGACTTCATTTGATTGATAATGGTTACAAAATCAGAGAAACAAAATGGCGCACAGGCAGCCTTGAGCTTGACATCATTGCTGAAAAAGACGACACACTCGTAATTGTAGAAGTAAAAACACGCTCAGGAGCCTTTGCCGACAACCCCGAGCAATACATTGACAATCGGAAAATACGAAACATCGTAAATGCAACCGAGCGCTACATTATGCGTTACGATTGGAACGGCGACACCCGTTTTGATGTTATAGCAGTGATAATTGATGGCTCCAAATCGTCAGTTGAACATATTGAAGATGCCTTTTTGGCTCCCGGACGATAAAAATTTCAATTTATTTCTCCACCTATTATTTCTCCACCGTATTTATTACATAAAAAGTAAATAATTATTCGTCATTACCTGATTTTTATTTATTTATGTACTATTAAAAGAAAAAACCATGGCAGATAAAAATAGTTTAGCTAATTTTGTAGAGCAAAAATATCGGAAGTTAGCCGACAATTAAATCAACCAAAGAAAAACAATTAATCTCCAAATAATGAAAGCATTAGAAAAATCCATTGCCGAGAAGCTTTTACAAGTAAAAGCAGTAAAGCTACAGCCACGCAACCCTTTTACATGGGCATCGGGTTGGAAATCTCCCATTTATTGCGATAACCGTAAAACACTGTCATATACCTCTATACGTACCTATATAAAACTGGAAATTGCTCGTTTGGTTCAGGAATTACACCCTGACGTAGAAGTAATTGCAGGTGTTGCTACCGGAGCCATTGCGCAGGGTGCACTTGTAGCCGATGCTCTGGGTTTACCATTTATCTACATTCGTCCAACACCAAAGGGACACGGACTTGAAAACCTTATTGAAGGCGATTTACGTCCGGGACAAAAAGTTGTGGTTATCGAGGACCTCATCTCTACCGGCGGAAGCAGTTTAAAGGCCTGCGAAGCCATCCGTAAAGACGGCTCAGAAGTACTTGGTATGATTGCAATTTTTACTTATGGATTCCCCGTAGCCGAGGAAGCATTCAAAAAAGCCAAAGTTAAGCTTACAACACTCAGCAACTACGATGCTGTACTGAACGAAGCACTTGCTACAAAATACATCAACGAAGACGACATTGAAACTCTAAAACAATGGCGTTTGAATCCTGCTGACTGGAAAAAAGACTAAAAAAACATCGAATGACAACATATCAAAGTGATATTAAAACCATTTCTTCGGGCGAAGAAATGGTTTTTGGTATATTAAGCGATTTAAACAATTTGAAAAAAATTGCAGACAATCCTGAATTAGCCTCAAAAGTGAACGACCTGCAATACGACACCGACAGCATGAGTTTTGGAGTAGCTGGTTTTGGGCGTATCGGACTCCGGATTATCGAAAGAGTTCCTTACAGCACTATTAAAATGGCTTCAGAAAACGCTCCTGTAAGTTTAACAATCGACATTGCACTCGCCGCTATCTCAGAAAATGAAACTTCCATGCAATTAACACTAAATGCCGACTTGCCTGCGATGATTAAAATGATGGTAGGCAGCAAATTACAGGACGGTATAAATGCGATAGCTGATCTCTTGGCAAAGGCTCTACCCCTAAATTCTAAAGGGGAATAATGTGGTAAACTGTTCCGATATCTATCGGGAGTATTTCATTATGATGTACTGAAAAAACAATAACAATACAAACTTAATTCCCCTTCAGGGTTAGGGTAATATTATGGCAAAACTTTGGGAAAAAAACATACAGGTGGATGCAAAAATTGAAGCATTGACAGTAGGTCGCGACAGGGAAATGGATGTATTCCTTGCCAAATACGATGTACTTGGTTCAATGGCTCATATCACCATGCTCGAATCGGTTGGTTTGCTCGAAAAAGCGGAACTAGAGCTACTGCTGACCGAGTTAAAATCTATTTACAAGCTGACCGAAACAGGTGAATTTGTAATTGAGGATGGAGTGGAAGATGTTCATTCGCAGGTTGAGCAATTACTCACGGCCAAACTGGGCGATATGGGCAAAAAAATCCACAGTGGTCGTTCGCGCAACGATCAGGTTTTGGTTGATCTGAAACTATTTGCCCGTGCTGAGTTGCAAAAAACAGTCGAAGCTGTAGATGAACTTTTCGAAGTACTCATTACGCAAAGTAACAAATACAAAGAAGTTCTTTTACCCGGATATACGCATTTGCAGGTAGCCATGCCTTCATCGTTTGGATTATGGTTTGGAGCTTACGCCGAGAGTCTGGCCGACGATTTACAAACCCTTCTGGCCGCTTACAAAATCACGAATCGTAATCCGCTGGGCTCTGCTGCCGGTTATGGGTCGTCGTTTCCGTTAAACCGCCAACTAACTACCGACCTGTTGGGCTTTGACACAATGAACTACAATGTGGTGTATGCGCAAATGGGACGAGGAAAAATGGAACGTACCGTAGCAAATGCGCTGGCCGGAGTAGCTGCCACACTATCGAAACTGGCATTTGATGCCTGTATGTATACTTCGCAAAACTTTGGCTTCATAAAATTACCCGATGAATTTACGACCGGTTCAAGCATTATGCCGCACAAGAAAAACCCCGACGTTTTTGAACTTACCCGCGCAAAATGCAATAAACTACAGGGACTTCCGCAGCAAATTGCGATGATAAGCAACAACCTGCCTTCGGGCTATTTCCGCGACTTACAAATAATTAAGGAAGTGTTTGTACCTGCCTTTTCCGAACTGCGCGATTGCATAGAAATGACCACTATGATGATGGCCCGTGTAGAAGTAAAAGCTAATATTCTGAACGATTCGAAATACGATTTTCTGTTCAGTGTAGAAGAAGTAAACCGACTTACATTAGAAGGAGTGCCATTCAGAGATGCATACAAGAAAGTGGGACTTGATATTGAGAGCGGTAATTTCACACCAAATAAAAACATCACGCATACACACGAAGGTAGTATCGGCAAT
>JBLIZK010000278.1:0-3486 GCA_048859825.1 Paludibacter sp. | reverse complement strand
CATACGGTCAGAGCCCACCTTTTCGGCCGCTTCGGCAATCAAATCCTCGGGCAAACCTATTTTTCGGGCAATTTCCACCGCAAATGAGCTTCCGGGATTACCAATACTTAACTGAAAGAGTGGCTGCAGGTGTTGCCTGTCGTACAGCATTGCACCATTTACCACGCCCTCGGTAGCATCGGCATAAAGTTTCAGATTAGTGTAGTGCGTGGTTATTACCCCAAAAGCACTGTTACGGTTGAAACGTTCCAGTGTAGCCTCGGCCATTGCACCTCCAATCATGGGCTCGGTACCCGTACCGAATTCATCAATTAGCAAAAGTGTTTTGGGATTGCTGTGGCGAATAAAATACTTCATATTCAGCAAATGCGAACTATAAGTCGAAAGGTCGTTTTCAATAGATTGCTCGTCGCCAATATCAATAAAGAGCCGTTCAAAAATGCCTGTTGAACTACTATCGTGTACCGGAATAAGCAAACCACACTGCAACATATATTGAAGCAAAACAACCGTTTTCAGACAAACAGATTTACCTCCCGCATTCGGGCCTGAAATCAACAGAATACGTTGTTTTTCGTTCAATACAATATCCAGAGGAACAATATCTTTGTGTTGCTTTTTGAGCGATAAAAATAACAAAGGATGCTTTGCTTTGTACCACTCGAGTTGACAAATATTCTCAATTCGGGGTTTAATCGCATTAATTTCGATTGCAAAAAGCGCCTTGGCTCGCAGGAAATCAATTGTACCCAAAAAATACTGCGAAGTATTAATTTCCTCAAAATAAGGCCGCAGGAAATTGGTAAATTCCACCAAAATGCGGATTAACTCACGTCTCTCCTCGCCTTCGAGTTCGCGAATACGATTATTGGCCTCCACCACCTGCTGTGGTTCGATAAATACAGTCTTACCAGTGGCCGATTCATCGTGTACAATCCCGCTTATTTTTCGTTTGAATGAGGGTGATACCGGAATCACCAATCGTCCATCGCGCATGGTAGGTGCCACATCTTTTTCCACGTAGCCGTCGGCTTGTGCCTGTCGCAAAATGGCATTCAACGTACGCGAAACAGAATTTTCGACCTGATGAATATCATGACGAATACGCGCCAACTCGGGCGATGCATTGTCTTTTATCTTACCAAACTTATTCAGTATAGATTCAATCCGCTTAATGATAAGTGGGAATGTATCGGTACCTGGCAGCAATTCTGCCAAATACGGATAAGGCGTATCCTCCTTACGGGTAAGAAAAGCCACGAGTTTACGTACCGCATACAGAGCCCGCCAAAGTCCGAAGACCTCCACTTCATCTAAAAAAAGCCCTTCAACACGCACACGTGACAGCGCCTGACGAATGTCAAAAAAATCGCCAACAGGCAATTCTTCTCCATCCGAAGTTATCACCTGAAGCATTTCATCGGTCTGACAAAGTAATCGTGTTATCTGTTCAAAATCCGATGAAAATTCTATATTATCAACCTGCTCCGCCCCGAGAGTGCTAAGGCACTTCTCCTTCAGCAAACGACGAATGGTTATAAAATCAGTTTTTTGTTCGAAATGAGATGGATATAGCATATGGTATTTTACCCTTTAGAGGGTTTGAAATTTATTATTAAATTTATAATTGAGTTATATCTCAATATTTTTAAGCAAAGAAATTGTTTCGGCATCCATTTTAGAAAATGCAAACCATTTCTTGCCTAAATCTTTCAACGAGGCTCCGAAATGATACATTTCTTTTTCATCTATAATCAAAAAACGGTCGTGCGATTTAACAAATTCTATCAGTTTAACCTCACCGTATTGAGCCGCAAATTTATCCGCATCCAACCTGAGTTGTTTCGAAATTTGTTTTGTATATATTTTAATTAAAACTCCCTTGTTCTTTTTGGATAATAAAGTCAGTACTGAATCATCTACATAATTATCAACCAGAACAATTGATGAATTTGCTTTTTTAATCAGTTCGGACACAAAATGATATGCTTCAAAAATCTGTCCATCAAAGAAAACTCCTTTCTCGGCAGTTAAGTATCCGGCCTCAAGAGCTTTGAATAGCTCTTCGAATTTCTGTTCGTTTTGTAGCTGTACTCTTTCCAAACGCTCAAGACGATTCGTAATAAACGAGTTTTCGGCCAGTACCTTTCTCATCTCAACGAAAGCTTCCATAATTCGTATTGAAACTTTAACCGCTGTATCGCTTCTCAAAACGGCCGAAAGCATGGCAACACCCTGTTCGGTAAAAGCATAAGGCAGATTCGCAGAATGTTTGAGCAACTCGAACCGGTCACAATTTGTGACCAGTTCAGAAAACTCACTACCAATCAACTGAAACCTAAAACTTTGAGGGAAACGATCAATATTACGTTTTACAGCCTGATTAAGCGCTTTGGTCTCTACCCCATACAATTCCGCCAAATCCCGGTCAATCATTACCTGCTTGCCACGAATATTAAAGATCCGGTTTTCGATTAATACCATGTCGGCATTCACAATTTGTTTTTCCATAGCAGATTTCTCTTTAGTTTTCGTCTTGCGATATCGGAGGTATTCGCTTGGACTCTTCCCAAATTGCATCCATTTCGGCCAATGTCATGCTTTTCAGATCCCGACCTTGTGAGATGGTTTTGGACTCCAGATAGTTAAACCTACTGATAAATTTACGGTTTGTCCGCTCCAATGCATTTTCAGGATTAATATCGTACAAGCGAGCCGCATTTATCAGACTGAAAAGCAAGTCGCCAAATTCAGCCTCCATCTTATCCTTGTCCATAGCAGCCACTTCTGCTTTGAACTCATCAATTTCTTCCTGCACTTTGCCCCAAACCTGCTCACGCTCTTCCCAATCGAAACCAACACTGCGTGCCTTGTCCTGAATGCGATGAGCTTTGATAAGCGCCGGCAACGATACGGGCACACCCGAAAGCACCGTTTTATTTCCGCCTTTTTCTTTCAACTTTAGTTGCTCCCAATTCTGCTCTACCACTTTTGCATTGTTAGCTTCAGCTTCGCCAAACACATGTGGATGTCGATATATCAACTTCTCATTCAACGATTTACATACATCGTAAATGTCAAATTCATTGGTTTCGCTCCCCATTTGCGCATAAAACACCACATGTAGCAACAAATCGCCAAGTTCTTTGCGAATATTGCGCATATCGTTCTCCAGAATAGCATCGGCAAGTTCAAAAGTTTCCTCAATGGTTTGCACACGCAAACTCTCGAACGTTTGTTCCTTATCCCACGGACATTTAGCGCGCAACTCTTTCATTATACCAAGCAGTCGCTCAAATTCCTTCAATTTATCTTCGGTTGTATGCATTGTGTTTCTATTTTTCAGATAATATTTCAAGTGCCTTCTTCCTGTCTTTCTGAAGTTGCATTATTAATTCATCCACCGTATTAAACTTTTGCTCATTTCTGATTTTATCAATCAGACAAACGCCTATTTTCTGATGATATATATCGTAATTAAAATCA
>JBLIZK010000277.1:0-4112 GCA_048859825.1 Paludibacter sp. | reverse complement strand
AATTCGTCGTCGGTAGTAATAAAATACACTATATCATTTTCAAGTATCAAATCGCTACCAACCGGTATAATGGTTTTATTACCCCGCTTAATAGCCACCACACGATAGTTTTCCTGATCGAAATAACCTGAATTGAATTTTTTATTGAGAATTTGAGCATTACCACGCACTTTTATACCCACTAACACAAGTGCATCGTTACAAAAGCTCATATTTTGACGTAACCAATTAGTACTTAGAGACTCGACAATTTCTGTAGCAGCAAGCACTTCAGGATAAATCAAATAATTCACACCCAGTTTTTCAAAAAACTCTTTGTTTTTGGGCATTAAGTACTCGTAATTATTAATACGGGCAAGTGTCCGTTTTGCTCCAAGGTTCGAAGCCAACATACAAGCTGTCATATTCACACTCTCAAGCGGAGTAACTGCCACAAACAAATCAACAGAGCCTACACCCGCCTCCTGCAGGTCGGTAATTGAGGTTGGTGAACCTGCAAGTGTAATCAAATCGTGAGCCGCTTCCAAATCGCGCAACTTATTGGGGTCTTCATCAAGCAGAAGAATATCAAAATTCTCTCTGGCTAATAATTTGGCAAGATGCGTACCGACTTCGCCGGCACCAGCAATAATAATTTTCATTTTACTTTATTTTCTTTTTGAAAGATGCATTATTAAACAACAATGGCAGTACAATATAGTACATTTTTGTGCCATTTGGCACAAAAAAAAACCTTAAAAAATTAATTCTGATGATTTAATTCCTTTACTCCAATAGTGAATTTTGCTATTTCACGAGCAATACCTTCGGGATGTAAACCAAGCATTTCGTATAATTCATCAGGAGTTCCATGTTCTACAAACTCATCCTTTATACCCAGACGTTTAATATTATTTTTGTAACCATTATCTGCAAAAAATTCCAGAACAGCGCTTCCAAAACCGCCATTAATTACGCCATCTTCTATTGTAATGATATTATCATACAATTGTGCCACCTGTTCAAGCATTTCTTCGTCGAGAGGTTTCAAATAACGCATATCATACAATGCAATTGGCATATCGTATTTTTTTTCAAAAATCTCAATGGCCTTCAGTGCCGAATTGGCCATATTACCGATTGTTAAAATTGCAGTATGTTTGCCATCTTTCAGTTTTTCGCCTTTGGCAATTGGCAAAGAATGCATTTCATTACGCCAGTTAACATTATAACCGTTACCACGCGGATATCGAATCACAAAAGGACCTTTACGATACTCCAAAGCGGTTTTCATTAAATTCCGAAGCTCATGCTCGTTACGAGGAGCTGCAATAACCATGTTAGGTATACATCGCATGTAAGCCAAATCGAACACTCCGTGATGCGTGGCACCATCGGCACCAACTATTCCGGCTCTATCCAAACAAAATATTACCGGCAACTTTTGTAGCGCCACATCGTGTATTACATTATCATAGGCCCGCTGCATAAACGAAGAATAGATATTACAAAACGGGATTAACCCATCCTTAACCATACCGGCCGAGAATGTAACAGCATGTCCTTCAGCTATTCCGACATCAAAAATCCTGTCGGGCATTACCTTTTGCATAATCGTCATTGAACATCCCGATGGCATAGCCGGTGTGATTGCCATAATTCTTTCATCGTTGCGGGCAAGCTCCAATAACGTTTCGCCAAATACATCCTGAAAAAGCGGAGGCTGAGGTTCAACCTGAGGCGCTTTGCTTCGTTCACCGGTTTCGACACAGAATTTACCCGGAGCATGCCATTCAGTTACCGATTTTTCAGCAGGTTCATATCCCTTCCCTTTTTTTGTAATACAATGAAGTACCTTGGGGCCTTTAAAGTGCTTTATATCCGATAAAATTTTCACCAACGACTCAACATCATGCCCATCGACAGGTCCAAAATAACGAATATTAAGCCCTTCAAAAATATTATTCTGCTTGGTAAGTGCTGCTTTAACCGTATTATTAAATGTAATTATTCTGTTTCTACCCTTTTCGCTTATTAAACCCAAACGCTTTATGGCTTTGTACGCCTTAAAACGTATACGGTTGTATGTTTGCGAGGTAGTAATATCGATTAGGTATTGTGTAAATCCACCACGTATCGGGTCAATAGCCATCTGATTATCGTTCAGAATAATCAGCATATTGTTCTCCATCATGGATGTATTGTTAAGCCCCTCAAAAGCCAAACCACCCGTCATAGCACCATCACCCACAACAGCAACAACCTGACGATCCAATTCATTGTTTTTAATTGCAGCCACCGACATACCTAAAGCAGCCGAAATTGCCGTGGAGGAATGGCCTACCCCAAAAGCGTCGTATTCACTTTCTGACGGATTCGGAAATCCGCAAAGGCCCTTAAACTTTCGGTTAGTATGAAACTGGTCACGTCGTCCCGTAAGTATTTTATGTCCATACGCCTGATGTCCCACATCCCACACTATACGGTCGTAAGGAGTATTATAAACATAATGTAATGCCACCGACAATTCCACAGAACCTAAATTAGAACCCAGGTGTCCCGGATTTTTAGATACTTCGTCAATAATAAATTGTCGTAATTCATTACATACAATTGTCAATTCTTCTTTTGGAATAGTCTTTAAATCAACAGGAGAGTTTATATTATTGAGATATTTATATGTTTTCCCGGTCATCGTATGTTCAAAAAATTGCATGCAAAAGTAATAAATTATCAGTCATAAATTTCAAATATAACGATTTTATTGAATTTATGTTTTAGTATTATTAAAGAGAGATTACGGTAGAATAAGTTATTCTGTAACAAAAAAAAAGCTGTCGGAATTCTCCGGCAACTTTTTTTGATGATTGGCTATTGATTATTGTCCTTTTACACACTCTATTCCAATGCTTTAGAATACTTATTCCCAAAGCGGTCTATCACTTCTACCCTAATTTTCGAGTTTTTAATATGGGGAACTGCTTTAAATAAATGATTTGTTTCGCTTGCGTTTATCCACGAGTTTTTTCTGGCTACCCCCGGTCTATATAACATAAAAGCATCTGGGTCCTTCCCCCAATAACGTTCCATTTCTCCCTGTAGAATATCACCTTCGTACCAATAAACCTTCCAATCTGAATCGAAATTGTATACATTTGCCAGGAAACAATCCGGTAAAAGACTATCAGCTCCCGTTTTGTACACTTTAAACTGTTCTGATTTATTTAAGTTGACTCCCTTAAAATACCAGTTTACACTATCGCCGTTAACTTCGTAAACTGTGTATGCCTGTGGCGAACCATCCGTACAGATTTGCCCTTTCCACCATGCTCCGGAGGCTGCTGCATGAACGTGCTCCATTATATTAGGCTTTACTTGCGTGTGCCATTGTGTGTGACTATGCCCTGCCAGAATATGTGTATTGAATGGTTCAAAAATTTCATATAGAGCCTCCCTGTTAAGCAGTGAATTTGACATTTCGACTAAAAAACTCTCTGGTTTTTGTGATTCTCCATATACTGTGGGAATGTGTAATGTTACTATCAGGGTGCTTCCAGGCTTCAAAAAGTGTAAGTCGTTCTCCAGCCATTGCAGTTGATTTTCGTCAATATATCCTATATAGCGTCTCGATAATCCATAGTAAAAAACGTTTTTAAGCACTACGTAATGAATCTTTCCTACATTAAATGAAAAATGTGAAGGTCCGAAAGCATCAGAAAACGACTTATCAGATAATTCATCGGAACGATTATTATAATCCAAATCGTGATTACCAATTACCTGATAAAAAGGCACCTTTAGCGCCGAAATAACTTGTTTGTATTTTTCAAAAAAACTTAACTTATCAAAGACAAGATCGCCTGCACAAATAGCGTGTACAGGCACACGTGATGGGATAGTAGCTATTGTTTTATTAACATCTTCCACTACAATTTTCAATTTATCAAACTCTTCCAGTTTTTGTATCTGTGGATCGGCCCACAGTATAAATACATGTTTATATTGTGAAACTTTTGATTTTTCGAGTTCGAAGTTTACCCGTTGAATCAAACTGTTATTGTTTATTTTCTCATAAAAAACAGGAATTCCGTTTTCAAGAGGAGAATTATAACCGGAGGGAAGTGAATAATAAA
>JBLIZK010000276.1:0-7066 GCA_048859825.1 Paludibacter sp. | reverse complement strand
ACCCACGTGGAATGTACGAAGAGTAAGCTGAGTACCTGGCTCACCAATTGATTGAGCAGCAATTACACCAACAGCCTCACCCATGTGAACCATTTTACCGGTTGCAAGGTTACGACCATAACATTTAGCACAAACACCTTTTTTCGATTCGCAAGTTAATACCGAACGAATTTCGACACGTTCGATAGGAGAATCCTGTATTTTTTTAGCCAACGACTCTGTAATTTCCTGACTGGAGCTTACAATTAATTCGCCGGTTAACGGATGATATATATCATGAACAGATACACGACCTAAAATACGCTCATAAAGTGACGAAACAACTTCTTCATTGTTCTTCATTTCTGTAGCGATAAGACCACGCAATGTTCCACAATCGTCTTCGTTGATAATCACATCGTGCGAAACGTCAACCAAACGACGAGTTAAATAACCCGCATCAGCAGTTTTCAAAGCCGTATCCGCCAAACCTTTACGAGCACCGTGGGTAGAGATAAAGTACTCTAACACCGACAGACCTTCTTTAAAGTTCGAAAGAATCGGGTTTTCGATAATTTGACCACCTTCAGCACCTGATTTTTGAGGTTTTGCCATCAAACCACGCATACCTGAAAGCTGACGAATCTGCTCTTTAGAACCACGGGCACCTGAGTCCAACATCATATAAACTGAATTGAATCCCTGATTGTCGCTCGAAAGTTGCTTCATTAATATGTTTGACAATTTCGAGTTTACGTGAGTCCATGTATCAATAATCTGATTGTAACGCTCATTGAAAGTAATGAATCCCATATTATAGTTATTCAAAATTTCTTCCACCTCAGCATTACCTTCCTTCACCAATATTTCTTTTTCCTCCGGAATAATTACGTCACCTAAGTTAAACGACAATCCACCTTTGAAGGCCATAAAGTAACCTAAATCCTTGATATCGTCGAGGAACTGAGCTGTACGTGCCACACCACAAATTTCAATTACGTTACCAATAATATCGCGTAACGATTTTTTTGAAAGTAACTCGTTGATGTAACCAACTTCAAGAGGCACACATTTATTAAACAGAATTCTACCTACAGTAGTTTCAATTAAACGTACAACCGGTTTTCCATCCTGCACATCATGTGTTTTCACTTTAATCCATGCATGAAGTGCAACTTTTTTCTCGTTGTAAGCAATTTCAGCTTCTTCGGGTGAATAGAAAATAAGTCCTTCACCTAAAGCTCCAGTACGTGGTTTTGTGATATAATACAACCCAAGAACCATGTCCTGCGAAGGTACAGTAATAGGAGCACCATTAGCAGGGTTCAGGATATTGTGCGATGCAAGCATCAACATTTGAGCTTCAAGAACAGCTTCGTTACCGAGAGGCAAGTGTACCGCCATCTGGTCACCGTCAAAGTCGGCATTAAAAGCCGTACACGAAAGTGGGTGAAGCTGAATAGCTTTTCCTTCGATCATTTTTGGCTGAAATGCCTGAATACCCAAACGGTGAAGAGTTGGGGCACGGTTTAGTAATACGGGATGTCCTTTCATCACGTACTCTAAAATATCCCAAATCACGGGGTCTTTGCGATCAACGATTTTTTTCGCTGATTTTACCGTTTTAACGATACCACGCTCAATTAATTTACGGATAACAAACGGTTTATATAGTTCGGCAGCCATATCTTTTGGCAAACCGCATTCATGCATTTTTAATTCAGGACCAACAACGATTACCGAACGAGCCGAATAATCCACACGTTTACCTAACAGGTTCTGACGGAAACGTCCCTGTTTACCTTTCAGCGAATCAGAAAGTGATTTTAACGGACGGTTTGCGTCTGTTTTTACTGCACTTGATTTACGTGAATTGTCGAACAATGAATCCACAGCTTCCTGTAGCATACGTTTTTCATTACGTAGGATTACTTCAGGAGCTTTAATCTCGATCAGACGTTTCAAACGGTTATTACGAATAATAACACGACGATACAAGTCGTTCAAATCGGATGTCGCAAAACGACCTCCATCCAGTGGCACCAATGGACGTAATTCAGGTGGAATAACCGGAACAATTTTCACAATCATCCATTCAGGTTTGTTACGTAGTTTTGATGCACGAAAAGACTCCACAATCTGAAGACGTTTTAATGCTTCGTTTTTGCGTTGTTGAGAAGTATCTGTATTGGCTCTGTGACGCAATTCATATGACAATGCATCCAAATCCAAACGCGATAATAAATCATAAACCGCTTCGGCTCCCATTTTAGCAATAAACTTATTTGGGTCTGAATCGTCAAGTAAATGATTTTCGCGTGGAAGAGCGTCCATTATATCCAAATACTCTTCTTCAGAAAGCAATTCGTTATTAACAATATTTTCGCCATTATCCGCAGCTCCGGCCTGAATAATTACGTATTTTTCATAATATATAATTGCATCCATTTTTTTGTTGGCATACCCAACAAGTAACCCATTTTATTTGGCAATGAACGGAAATACCAAATATGAGCAACCGGAACAACAAGTTGAATGTGTCCCATACGTTCGCGACGCACTTTCTTTTCGGTAACTTCAACACCACATCGATCACACACGATGCCTTTATAGCGAATACGTTTGTATTTTCCACAATGACATTCGTAATCTTTTGTAGGACCAAAGATACGTTCACAAAATAAACCGTCGCGTTCCGGTTTATAGGTACGGTAATTAATGGTTTCGGGTTTGAGTACCTCGCCACTCGATAATTTCAGGATTTCCTCTGGTGATGCTAAACCGATAGAAATTTTACTAAAATTAGTTTTTACCTTATTATCGTTTTTAAAAGCCATAATTTTCGATTTTTTGTTTTGCTGTTTAACTGTTTAACTCTTATAAATTACTTAATCGAAAGTTGCACAGATTTATAACCATGCAACTTTATTACGATTAAACAATTAAACTTTATTCCAAACTAATACTCAAACCTAAACCTCTAAGCTCATGCAACAATACATTGAGTGATTCAGGTATACCAGGTGTTGGCATTGGATCGCCTTTTACAATCGCTTCGTATGTACGGGCACGTCCCATAACATCATCAGACTTCACTGTAAGGATTTCCTGCAGAATATGAGCAGCACCAAATGCTTCGAGCGCCCAAACCTCCATTTCTCCGAAACGCTGACCCCCAAACTGAGCCTTACCTCCAAGAGGTTGCTGAGTAATAAGTGAGTATGGTCCAATTGAACGGGCATGCATTTTATCCTCAACCATGTGACCGAGTTTTAGCATATAAATGACACCTACAGTTGCAGGTTGGTCAAATTGCTCGCCGGTACCACCATCAATCAGATACGTTTTACCATAACGTGGTATACCTGCTTTATCTGTCCATTCGTTCAGGTCGTCCATACTTGCACCGTCAAAAATAGGAGTAGCAAAATTTACACCTAATTCTTTACCTGCCCAACCTAATACAGTTTCAAAAATCTGTCCAAGGTTCATACGGGAAGGTACACCAAGTGGGTTAAGTACAATATCAACAGGTGTTCCATCGGCAAGGAAAGGCATATCTTCCTGACGTACAATACGTGAAACAATACCTTTATTACCATGGCGTCCCGCCATCTTATCCCCTACTCTGATTTTACGTTTCTTAGCAATATATACTTTTGCAATCTGAACTATTCCGTTTGGCAATTCATCACCAATCGTAATGTTAAATTTCTGACGTTTAATTTGCGCATCCAGTTCTTTGAACTTTCTGATATAATTCAATATCAACTGTTTAACCATTTCATTTTTATGGTTATCAGTAGTCCATTTAGTTGTCTGAATTGAATTGTAATCAATTTCACGCAAACGCTCTGCCGTAAATTTGCTGTTTCTTGAAATTATATCTGTACCCATGAAATCCTTAATACCGGCTGAAGTTTTATCGGCCAATAAAATCATGAGTTTTTCTATCAACGTTTCGCGTAACACATTAGCCTGAGCTTCGAATTCCTCATCTAAACGAGGTAATACAGCTTTATCAGCTAATTTTGATTTGCGGTTTTTTAATGCTTTTGAATAGAGACGTTTTCCTACAACCACACCCGATAATGAAGGAGTAGCTTTCAATGACGCATCTTTTACATCACCCGCTTTATCACCAAAGATAGCACGAAGTAGTTTTTCTTCCGGCGAAGGATCCGATTCTCCTTTTGGAGTAATCTTACCGATAATTATATCGCCCGGCTCTATACGAGCACCAACACGAATAATACCATTTTCATCCAAATCCTTTGTAGCATCTTCGCTTACGTTAGGGATATCAGCTGTAAATTCTTCAACTCCGCGTTTTGTTTCACGTACTTCGAGTAATTGTTCAACTACGTGTACCGAAGTAAAGATATCTTCACGTACTACACGCTCGTTAATTACAATAGCATCCTCAAAGTTGTAACCTTTCCATGGCATGAATGCTACTTTCAGATTTTTACCAATAGCTAATTCACCATGTTCAGTAGAATATCCTTCAGTCAGAATCTGACCTTTGGTTACCTGCTCACCTTTACGAACAAGCGGACGTAAATCTATCGTAGTGTTCTGATTGGTTTTCATAAACTTCGGTATCTTATATTCCTTTACAGGCGATTCAAAGCTTACAAATTCTTCATCTTCCGAACGGTTGTAACGTATTTTAATGCATTCAGCATCAACATATTCAACAACACCATCTGCTTCGGCAGTTACCTGAGTACGTGAATCACGAATTAACTGACCTTCAATACCGGTACCAACTACAGGAGCTTCGCAACGTAACAAAGGAACAGCCTGGCGCATCATGTTCGATCCCATCAATGCACGGTTAGCATCATCATGTTCAAGGAACGGAATTAATGCTGCTGCAATCGACGCAATTTGCGATGGCGATACATCCATTAAATTAACCTCTTCAGGATTAACTACCGGAAAGTCAGCACCAAGACGTGATTTTACTTTTGAACGAATAAAGCTACCATCCTCACGCAAAGGAGCATTACCCTGAGCAATGATTTTATTTTCCTCCTCTTCGGCTGTAAAATATTCAATTCCGCCTTCGGTAACATCAACTACCGAGTTAGTCACCACACGATAAGGAGTTTCTATAAATCCTAAATCGTTGATTTTTGCATAAATACAAAGTGATGAAATCAAACCAATGTTTGGTCCTTCAGGAGTTTCAATCGGACACAAACGACCATAGTGCGTATAGTGTACGTCACGAACCTCGAAACCGGCACGCTCACGTGATAAACCACCCGGACCAAGTGCCGACATACGGCGTTTATTCGTAATCTCTGCCAATGGATTCTGTTGGTCCATAAACTGCGACAGAGCATTTGTACCAAAGAACGAATTTATTACAGATGAAATGCTTTTCGCGTTGATCAAATCAATTGGCGTAAATACTTCGTTGTCGCGTACGTTCATACGTTCGCGAATAGTACGCGCCATACGTGACAAACCTACTCCAAACTGATTGAAAAGTTGTTCGCCTACAGTACGTACACGTCTGTTACTTAAGTGGTCGATATCATCCACATCTGCTTTCGAATTAATTAATTCGATAAGATATTTAATGATTTCGATTATATCTTCTTTTGTAAGAACTTTTGTATCCGGATCGATAGATAAGTTTAGTTTTCTATTGATACGGAAACGCCCTACATCACCAAGGTCATAACGTTTTTCAGAGAAAAACAAATTATTAATTACCTCACGTGCAGTAGAGTCATCGGCCGGAACAGCGTTACGCAACTGACGATAAATGTATAAAACAGCTTCCTTCTCCGAGTTACTTGGGTCTTTTTGAAGTGTGTTATAAATTATCGCAAAATCATTCAGATTTGCTTCCGGATTGTGTAATAAAATTGTTTGTGAACCAGACTCAATGATTTCATCGATATGGTGATTTTCAAGAACAGTTTCGCGATCAATAATAACCTCGTTACGTTCAATACTTACCACCTCACCGGTATCCTCATCTACAAAGTCTTCAATCCATGTTTTCAAAACACGGGCAGCAAGTTTTTGTCCAACCGCCTTTTTAAGACTGGCTTTACTTACTTTAATTTCTTCGGCAAGATTAAATATCTCAAGAATATCTTTATCGCTTTCAAAACCAATGGCACGTAATAATGTAGTTACAGGGAGTTTCTTTTTACGGTCGATGTATGCGTACATCACATTATTGATGTCGGTAGCAAATTCGATCCATGAACCACGGAAAGGAATAATACGTGCAGAATACAATTTTGTACCATTAGCATGTGTGCTTTGACCGAAGAAAACACCCGGAGAACGATGTAACTGTGATACAACCACGCGCTCGGCACCGTTTATAACAAACGTACCTTTGGCAGTCATATAAGGTATTGGCCCCAGGTAAACATCCTGAATTACGGTATCGAAATCTTCGTGATCAGGGTCAGTACAATATAGTTTTAATTTGGCTTTTAAGGGCACACTATATGTTAAACCACGTTCAACACACTCTTCGATAGAATAACGAGGAGGATCAACGTAATAATCCAGAAATTCGAGGATAAAGTTATTGCGTGTATCAGCAATAGGGAAGTTTTCGGTAAAGACCTGATATAAACCTTCGGTTTTTCTTTTTTCAGGGGAAGTATCCATCTGAAAAAAGTCCTGGAAAGATTTTAATTGTACTTCCAAAAAATCAGGGTACTCCAACTGATTCTTGATAGAAGCAAAATTGATTCTTTGTTTTTGGTTTTTTGAAGACATTTTCAAAGAGGGTTATATTGATTCAGCGAACTCAATTATTTAAAGACAAGAAAAGGTTTAGAATCCCCTCATTTGGGGGAATCTAAACCAAAAACCTGATATTCAGGTAGTTTTATTTAAGTTCAACTTCAGCTCCGCCTTCAGTCAATGCTTTGCTAAGCGCTTCAGCTTCGTCTTTAGCTACGCCTTCTTTCAATGCAGAAGGAGCTGCATCAACTAAGTCTTTAGCTTCTTTCAAACCAAGACCAGTCAATTCTTTTACTAATTTAACGATTGCTAATTTATTAGCACCTGCGCTTTTCAATACTACATCAAAAGATGTTTT
>JBLIZK010000275.1:0-3212 GCA_048859825.1 Paludibacter sp. | reverse complement strand
GAATCATTCGGTTTCTCAGCTCCTTTCAAAGTGTTGGACGAAAAACTTGGCTTTACAGGTAAAAATGTGTACGAACAAGTGAAGAAAATGCTTTAATAACCCCAAACCCCTATAGGGGCTAATAAATAAGAAACTCTCAACTACCTAAAGGATAATTTACTCCCCTTTAGGGGTTGGGGGTAATTTTTTATGGACATTCTTTCAATCATCATAATAGGCATTGGCTTGGCAATGGACTGGTTTGCTGTATCCATAAGCAAGGGTATGTGTCTTACCAGATTTAAAGCCAAGAAGGCTTTTCGAATGGCTTTCTTATTCGGACTTTTTCAAGGTGGAATGCCTCTCATTGGATTTTTCGGCGGTTTGGCATTTTCAAAACTTATTTCGTCTTTTGATCACTGGATTGCCTTTGTATTGCTGGGTTTTATAGGGACTAAAATGCTGATTGAAGGCTTTAAGCCTATTGACCCGCATTGCGATATTACTCCAAAACCTTTCCGATGGAAAGTGTTGTTTACTTTAGCTATTGCAACGAGTATTGATGCATTGGCTACAGGCATTGTTTTTGTGCCATTCCCATCGTTTATTTGGATTGCTGTTGCCGCCATTGCTGCTATCAGTTTTCTTTTTTCTTTTATTGGTGTTTACATCGGGACTCATTTTGGTCGACGAATCAAATTTAATGTTGAAATTATCGGTGGAGTCATCCTCATCGGTATCGGAATCAAAATATTGGTGGAACACTTATTCTATTGCTGAGATTATTATTACAATTAAAATAAAATGAATCTGAAGAAAATTACCTTTTTACTTTTTTTAGTACCGTTTGTGGTTTTTGCTGGTGAGCCAGCCATTACATTTAAACTGTATGGTTATGTGGGAAACGAGTTTTTTTACAATTCGCGTCAAAACATCGAAATGGTGGATGGCTCTATTATGCTGTTTCCCAAACCTGTAATTATGAATGCTCTGGGTAAGGATGCCAATGCTGTGGCGCAGGCAGAATTATTAAGTGTAAACACACGTCTCGGAATTGATTTTACAGGAACAACGCCTGTTTTAGGGGCTAAACCATCTGCCAAAATAGAAGCAGATTTTGCTGGTTTTGGTACCTCTTTTTACGTTTTGCGTATTCGTCAGGCGTATACCAAACTTAACTGGGCAAATACCGAACTCCTTTTGGGACAAAGTTGGCATCCACTATTCGGTAATGTGGCTCCCAATACTCCATCGGCTAATGGCGGTGCTCCCTTTCAACCCTTTAACCGAAGTCCGCAATTACGCGCAAAACAAAATCTAAGCAAATCGTTGTCGGTTACATTAGCAACACTTTACGAAATGCAATATGCTTCGATGGGTGTAATGGGTACTTCAAATGTGTATATGAAAAACTCGTTATTGCCCGAATTTTTCTTAGGGCTCGAAAATAAAACTACACATTGGACTCTTGGAGCAGGAGGTGATGTTAAGACGCTTAAATTCAATACCGGCAAATTGACTTCTGTGAGTGCTTTGGCATACGGCCAGTATAGCAATAAACTGTTAACCGTTAAAGCAAAAGCTGTTTATGGACAGAATCTTTCAAATCAGTTGATGATTGGAGGCTACGGTGTGAGCGCAGTAAATACAATCACAACAGATACAACCTACACGAACTTTAATACAGGAACAGCCTGGTTAAATTTAGTTTACGGTTCAAAATTTCAGGTTAGTTTGTTAGGGGGTGTTACCCGTAATCTGGGAACTGCTGATGATTTATTGTTAAATACAGTATCAGGAAAATATACAGCATTCGGATATGGATTTACAGCAAAATCGCAGACACTTGTCAATAGTGTTTACCGTTTTGCTCCATCGGTGGTTTATAATTTGTCGAATATTCGGTTGAGTCTGGAGTACGACTTTACACAGGCTGAATACGGTTCAATGAATTCAAAAGGGATGGTAGATAATCCGTATAAAGTACACAACAATCGAATTTTAGCAAGCGTAAGCTATATTTTTTAGTTCTTATCGATTTAAACAGGATAAAGGAGAGAGACATCAGAGTCTTTCTCCTTTTTTTGTTTTACAAAACTTACAATTCATTGTTTCTTTTTTTTTGACAATCGGATACTATTGACTAATTTTGTGTATATATTGATAAACAATAAATAAATTATTTAAAACAAGATACTTGTTATAACTATGGAATCAATTGTAAGCATCACCAATTTGGTGAAAAAGTATGGCGCTAAGCAGGTATTGCATGGCATAAACCTTGATATAGAATCTGGTCAGATTATTGGATATATTGGCCCGAACGGAGCCGGAAAATCCACAACCGTAAAAATTTTATGTGGTTTAATTGACGATTTTGAAGGCGATGTGAAAGTTTTAGGCCACGACTTACGAAGCAGTCAGCTCGAAATTAAAAGTAAACTTGGATATATTCCCGAAAATGCAGCTTTGTACGAATCGCTGACACCTCTTGAATTTATGCAGTTTGTAGGTGGCATGCGCGGTATTGATACGGCAACTATACTACAAAAAGCTGAAACGCTGATGGATTTGTTTGAAATGAAAGCGAACCTGAATCAGCGTATAGCCACTTTTTCGAAAGGGATGCGTCAGAAAGTGATGATTTGTTCGTCGCTGCTTCATAATCCGGAGTTAATATTTATGGATGAACCGCTGTCCGGGCTCGATGCTAATTCGGTAATTATGGTGAAGGAAATGCTTATTCATCTTGCCAAAGAAGGGAAAACGGTATTTTATAGCTCACATTTAATGGATGTGGTCGAGAAAATTTCGGATCGTATTATTCTTATTGATCAGGGAAAAGTAATTGCCGATGGCAGTTTTGCCGATTTAAGTGCTCAGGCCAACGATGAAAACCTTGAGAAACTGTTTACCCGTTTAACAGGAAATAATAATTACGAAGAAAAAGCAGGCGCATTTATCAACGCATTTGAGAAATAAACTATGATACGATTTGTATTGTCGCTTTGTAAACCATTCAGAGCATTGATTGAACGCGGAGGTGCCGACTATGAGCAGTTTATGCGCATCTTAGAACTGAAACTTACCATTGATAACCGTAAGCAGGGTCGTAATAAAGGTAGCTCAGAGCGTTCATTAATTCTGCAGTCGGTGGGCCAAATAGCCATGGGAGCTGCTTTTGCGCTCATATCGCTTAATATTAAGGAATCATTTACATTTTATTATGTAAT
>JBLIZK010000274.1:0-2113 GCA_048859825.1 Paludibacter sp. | reverse complement strand
GTGATTCCTGTGGTGCAGAACAATTCAGCTATAATAGTTGTGGCAATCGCCATTGCCCCAAATGTCAGCTTGCCCGGCAAATGCTGTGGGCCGAAGACCGTATGCGCGATTCACTCAATGTGAAGCATTTTCATATTGTGTTTACCGTTCCCGACGAACTCAATCCGGTTTGTTTGGCCCACAGTACGTACTTTTACGAGAGTCTTTTTGCCTGTGCCAAAGAAACGCTTGCTGCCTTTGGTTACTCGCACTATGGCGTGGAAACCGGTGCTATTTGTGTGTTGCATACCTGGGGACAAAACCTCTCGTTGCATCCACACCTGCATTGCATTGTTCCGGCTGCCGGTCTTACACCAATGGGTAGAATCAAAGCCATTGGCAACCAGGGTAAATACCTTTATCCCGTGCGTCAGCTGAGTGTGGTTTTTCGCAGCAAACTACTCGAAGCCCTCAAACGAAACCTGAAAAAGAAAGGCCGTTTGGCGGAGTTTCAGTCGGTGATTGAACGCTCTTACGCCAAACCGTGGGTGGTATACTCCGAAGCCTCGTTGGGCAATGCCCGACAGGTGATTAACTACTTAGGAAAATATACCCACCGGGTAGCCATTACCAATATGCGTATCAAAAATATCGATGATCGTGGAGTTACTTTTTCGTATAAAGATTATGCCGATAAAGCAAACGTTAAGCTTATGACCCTCACGGGTGTGGAGTTTTTGCGGCGCTTTTGTATGCATATACTGCCAAAACGCTTTGTAAAAATACGCTACTTTGGCATACTTACCAGTGCTTATCGTGAGCAAGTCGGTTCACTCAAAACCAAGCCGGATATTTTTCAACTTACCGAAACCCGTGAGCAACGAATTAAGCGACTTACAGGTTTTGACAATTGTAAATGCCCTAAATGCAAGACCGGCACTATGCAGGCCATCCAAACGCTTCCACCTATTCGGTCGCCGGTTGATGTGTTTTTTTCACGAACATCAAACCTGAATCTCTAATTTATCTATCTCCAAACCCTGTTAGCCAACAGGGACGGCCATTGTTATGCCTAAACCCCGGCAAAAACCGCTGTTTCTGCTTGTATTCATATCTTTCGAAAGCTGTGTTCTTGTAGAAAATCTACTACTCACAGCATAATTAATTCTTACTTTTTACTTTTCTCTCCTGCGACAACTCATCAAAATAGGTCGCTTTCTCCATAGATAAATATTTCTTATACACGCTTTTGATGGAAGTTTCGGGAATTTCGTTCAACCTATGCTTCCATGCTGGGTCGTTCCGACCGCAGGAAGCCTTAGTATTATGTGCTAGCAGCTTGGTTGTGAAAAGTTTGTTTTGTTTTTCATAGTCAAAAGCAAAGTCTATATGATTAGTCTTGAGTAGTTTTTGAAGCGTTACTTTTATCAAATAGTCTAATTAATGCGTATGCCAAAGGAAAAATTAATGTCAAGAGTATTTCCCTTTCTTGGAAATTAAGTTCGAAAATTACTATTACTGTTGCACATAGAAACCAGACAATTCCAGTCGATAAGAAGAAATTGTGTGTGAATTTTTTTAAGTTTTTCATTTCATTGAAATTTTGAAGTTGTATATATGTTTTTTTTATCGTTTTTGCCAAATAAGTCTTAATCGTATTTTCTGTATTTGAAGAAAATTTGCTTGCATCATAGTCAAGTGCAGCAAAAATGCTTTTCTTTGTGTAATCTCTTGGATTTACTTCGCCCGATTCAATTCGTTGTAAAGTCCTTACATTAAGATTACATTTTTCAACCAATTCTTCTTGGGTCAAACCTTTGCTCTTCCTAAGTTCTATTATTTTCTTACCTAATTCTGGTTGTTTCATTGCACTTAAAATTTTTGACAAAAATATGATATTTACTAAATATATCTCTTCATTTTTTTATGTATTTCTCCCGACTTTCCCCCGACTTTCTTTCTATTTCGTTGATTATCTTGTGATTGATTGCATTGTTGCTTCTCGTTTTGTCGAGTACGTTTTAAAATCCAATGGTAAAATAACCATTTCATATGTTTCCAGTCGTAATGTTCAATAGTCGAAATGATAAATAGTTATTCTGTTTTTTCTTCCCTAGAAAATCTGCGAGGAATT
>JBLIZK010000273.1:0-2008 GCA_048859825.1 Paludibacter sp. | reverse complement strand
ATCGTAAGCTTCAGCTTCGCGCAATGCTTTCAGTGTTTGCGCCTGATTAGCACCCATAGCTACCTGAGCCACGTACACATAACCATAAGTAGCAGCAATCATACCAAGGTCTTTTTTGCGTACTTTTTTACCAGAGGCAGCAAATTTAGCTACAGCACCAACCGGAGTTGATTTTGAAGCCTGACCACCGGTATTTGAGTAAACTTCGGTATCGAGAACAAGGATGTTTACGTTTTTGCCCGATGCAATTACGTGGTCTAAACCACCGAAACCGATGTCGTAAGCCCAACCGTCGCCACCAATAATCCATTGCGATTGTTTAATCAGGTATTGTTCCAGTTCAGCAATCTGAACACATTTGTCGCATTTACCTTCTTTTACAAGCGGAGTAATTTTAGCAGCCAGTTCTTTCGATTTGTCAGCATCGTTGCGGAATTCAATCCATTCAGCAAACAAGCCTTTCAATTCATCTGAACAACAGTTTTCAGCAATTGCTTCGGTCATTAAGCGTACCAAACGCTCACGCATATTGTCGTATGCGAAAACCATACCCAAACCAAACTCAGCATTGTCTTCGAACAATGAGTTTGCCCATGCTGGTCCGCGACCTTCGTCGTTGGTAGTATAAGGAGTTGAAGGAGCCGATGCAGAGTAGATAGAGCTACAACCTGTAGCGTTCGATACCATCTGACGGTCGCCAAACAACTGAGTAACCAGTTTTACATAAGGAGTTTCACCACAACCGGCACAAGCACCCGAGAACTCAAACAATGGTGTAGCAAACTGTGAGTTTTTCACGTTGGCTTTTGTATCCACAAGGTGTTGTTTTGTTTTTACATTATCCACGCAGAAATCCCAGTTGTCCTGATTTTCGTATTGAGTTTCAATTGGCACCATTTTCAGCGCTTTACCGTTTTTGTTACCCGGACAAACTTCAGCACAGTTATCGCAACCCATACAGTCGAGTACGTCCACCTGAATACGGAAGCTCATGTCGGCAAACTGTTTACCTACAGCTTTCAATGTATCGGCAGCAAAAGGAGCTTTGCTCATTTCATTCTGATCCAATACAAACGGACGGATAGCAGCGTGAGGACAAACGTAAGCACACTGATTACATTGAATACAGTTGTCTTTTTCCCAAACTGGAACGTTAGCAGCTACACCACGTTTTTCGAATTTGGTTGTGCCCTGATCCCAGGTACCATCTTCGCGACCTTTAAATGCCGATACAGGTATATCGTCGCCCGCCTGAGCATTTACAGGTACTACAATGTTTTTGATAAAATCAGGTACGTTTGATGTAATCAGTGCATCTTCGTCGGCAAGGTTAGCCCACTCAGCAGGTACATCAACTTTGGTGTATTCGCCACCGCGGTCAACTGCTGCGTAGTTTTTGTCGATAATAGCCTGACCTTTTTTACCATACGATTTTACAATGGCATATTTCATTTTCTCCACTGCCAGTTCGTAAGGAATTACGTTGGTAATTTTGAAGAATGCCGATTGCAGAATAGTGTTGGTACGGTTACCCAAACCAATTTCCTGTGCAATATTGGTAGCGTTGATAATATACAAAGTGATATTATTGGCTGCCAGGTATTTTTTTACTTTGATTGGCAGGTTGTTTTTTACTTCCTCAGGGCTCCATACAGTGTTCAGAAGGAAAGTACCATTCTTTTTCAAACCTTTGGTTACATCGTACAAACGTAAGTAAGCCTGAACGTGACAAGCCACAAAGTCGGGAGTTGTTACCAAATAAGTTGAACGGATAGGAGTGTTACCAAAACGAAGGTGCGAACAGGTGAAACCACCCGATTTTTTTGAGTCGTAAGCAAAGTATGCCTGACAGTATTTATCGGTATTGTCGCCAATAATTTTGATAGAGTTTTTGTTAGCACCTACAGTACCGTCAGCACCTAAACCATAGAATTTAGCTTCGAAAGGACCGTTAGCTAATACGATTTCTTCTTTTGGAGGAAGAGATGTAAATGTAACATCATCAACG
>JBLIZK010000272.1:0-7966 GCA_048859825.1 Paludibacter sp. | reverse complement strand
TTTTGTTTGTCGAAAAAGCAAACCTGAAGCCGGATGATTTTGGACTCGGTTCTATTCAACGGGCAATAAAAATGTATATTAACACTAAATAAATGACTAAATAATATGCGTAGACTACTTCTTGTGAGTATTTTGATAAGTGCCGTTTTTCTTGCCACTGCACAGGAAACCAAATACTTTAGTAATAGCGATGTGCTGTTCAATCAGGGAAAGGAATTTTACAACCAGCGTAAATATGCTGCTTCATACCGGAGTTTTGAGGCTTTTGTACGCAAAACGCCCATGGTGAATGCCGGACAGTTACAGGAAGCCGGCTTTTATATTGCAGCTAATGCCTATTATCTGAAGCAAAAGGATGCTCCCACAAAGATGCGTTTGTATCTGGTACAACATCCTTATACACCCTTTGCCGATTTAGCCAACTTTATGCTTGGTATGATGGATTCTCAGGCAAAAGACTACAAAAATGCATTGTTGCATTTTAATAAGGTGAATGAAAACAGATTGGGCAGATACGAAAAAGTTGATTATTTATTCAGCAAGGGATTTGCCTGTATACAAACTAAGAATTTTAACGATGCTTTGACCATTTTCAAGCGTTTGAAAGATATGAAAACGCGTTACGACCTGGCTGCGACCTATTATTATGCATATTCGGAGTATACGCTTGGTAATTATGCGGCTGCCTTGCCTGAATTTTTAAAAATTGAAGATAATCCCGCTTATAAAAATCTGGTACCATACTATATTATTCAGATTTACTATTATCAGAAAAAATTTGATGAACTCAACGGACGTGCCGAAACACTGCTTAAAAACAACCCATCAAATCCGGCAAATGCTGAAATTTACAGAATTATGGGCGAAATTGCTTATGGAAAAAAGGATTATCCGAAAGCAATAAGCAATTTAAAACAATACGAAAAGCTGGCACCACAAACATTGCGTAATGACATGTATATGTTGGGATTGTCGTTGTACAACCAATCAAAATTTGCTGAATCGATTCAGTATCTGTCAAAAATAACTACCGATAAAGACGAATTGAGCGAAAATGCCTATTTGCACATTGGAAATTCGTATATCAAAACGGGTGATAAAACAAATGCCCGATTGGCTTTTGAAGCTGCTCTGAATACCAACTTCAATCCGGGTGTGAGAGAGGAAGCGATGTTTAATTATGCGCTTACAAGTTTTGAAACTACTTCTGCATTTGGCGAGTCGATAACCGCTTTTGAACGTTTTCTGACGGAATTTCCTAATTCAAAACACAATGATAAGGCTCAAAACTATTTGGCAAGTGCTTACTTTAGTTCGAAAAACTATCAGACTTCCATTGAGTCAATCAATAAAATAAAGAATCCCAATGCCCGTGTAATGGAAGCCAAACAGTATGTACTTTATCAGTTAGGTACTGAGGCATTTACTCAGCAGGACAATGTGAAAGCCATTGACTACTTCACACAATCCCTGCGCATATCTTCTTCAGGCAAGTATTCGGCAGAATGCCTGTACTGGCGTTCAGAAGCTTATTACCGCACTTCAATGCCTGATAAAAGTGTTGATGATTTAAATGCTTTTTTTGCAAATACGTACTCACGAAACAGTGTAAACCTGAAAATTGCCAATTACAACATGGCTTATGCTTATTTCTCGCAAAAGAAATACGGTCAGGCAATAGACTGGTTTCAGAAATATATCCGCATGGAAACCAATAAAAGCGCAACAACATATCCGGATGCATTGAATCGTGTAGGCGACTGTTTTTTTGCGGAACGTAATTTTAACAGTGCCGAAACATATTATGCCCAGGCTGTGGCAGCAAATCCGGCAAATGGCGATTATGCGATGTTTCAAAGTGCTTATGTAGCCGGTTTGCAAAAAAACTATACTGCCAAAGCATCGCGACTAGAGAGTTTGCTGGCAAAATTTCCGAAATCAGAATATGCTGATGAAGCAATGTACGAAACCGGTAGGGCGTACCTGATGCTCGATAACGAACAAAGCGCATTGAGTTGGTTCAAGAAATTATTGAGCACCTATACTTCCAGTTCATCAGCTCGTAAAGGGGCACTCGAAATTGGAATGATATATTTTAATAACAACAATTTTGATGAGGCGATAACTGCTTATAAAAAAGTAATCTTGCTATATCCGGGTTCGGAAGAGTCGTATACAGCTTTGGAGAGCCTTGAAGCGGTGTATATCGAGAAAAATGATGTGTCGTCGTACCTGGCCTATACCAAAACATTGAATATGAAAATTGCCGGAAATTCAGCGCAACGCGAAGATTCTATTTCGTTTATTGCTGCCGAAAAACAATACATGAATGCCAAATATCAGCAGGCAATTTCCGGTTTGCGCTCTTATCTTACTTCGTATTGCCCGGGTGGACGCCATTGTACTACTGCCCAGTATTATCTGGCCGATAGTTATTACAGGAGCAATGATAAAGCGGCTGCCTTAAGTGCATACGATGCCTTATTGCGAATTACCGGTAATGAGTATATGCTTGAAGCGGCTACACGTTGTGCCGAAATTTCGTACGATAACAAAGACTACGAGGCTTCTCTACGCTATTTTAAACAAATGGAAACGCTTGCTCAGGGTGCTGAAAAACTGAATAATGCCCGCTTAGGTGTTTTACGTTGCAGTTATTTCCTGAACGACCATCAAACAACAATAAAAGTGGCAACCGATATAGTGGCTGATCAGCGTTCGGATGCGGCAGTGAAAACAGAAGCCCGCTACAATCGGGCCAAAGCTTATCTGGCTACTAATCAGCATTTAGCTGCGGTTACCGATTTAAAAGCCGTATCGGTTGACACCCGCACCGAAACAGGTGCTGAAGCCAACTATTTATTGGCGAATTTGTATTTTGAGCAAAATAATCTGAAAACGGCCGAGGATGAAATTATGGCTTTTGCCAAAAAGAATACACCTCACCAGTTTTGGCTCGCCCGTAGTTTTGTGCTTTTATCAGATATTTATATCAAACAAAACAATGATTTTCAAGCCAAACAATATCTTTTAAGCCTGCAAAAGAATTATACTACAGCCGACGAAATTCAAACGATGATTAACGAGCGTTTGCAGGCAATTGCACAGCGCGAAAATAAGGCGGTAACGAATCAATGAGTTTAACAGGATGTGATTTTAAAACAATAATTTACGCATGAAAATGAAATTAAAATATTATATGTCGGCAATACTTGCAAGTTCTGTATTGTATGCTTTTGCGCAGCAAACCGACAGAAATGTTACTGTGGAACGTGAATATAAACCCGTTATTCAGGATGCCGGAAAAATTTCGCAAGTGCCCGAGGTGACTACTACTGATACCCGTAAAGCCAATGCCGAATACAATGAAATAGAATTACCCATGTCAATGGGACAAAACATACAAATCTTATCGGCTGCCGATTTGGAGCTTGAAAAACGTAAAGACCCTGCAGCATCGTTCGTACGGGTAGGTTTAGGAAATTATAATATCAATATGCTTGATTTTGCAATGCCTTTAGTACGTAAAGCCGATATGCGACTCGATTTAAAGGCAAATCATTTTGCTACTTTCGGAGGGAAGGATCATTCCAATACAAATGCATCAATGCTGTTCAATACATATTTAGATAAAATTGAACTTTTTGCAGGTTTGAGTGGAGGTTATGAGTACTTTAACTATTATGGCAAAAATTTTAATGCACTCGGGCAGCCCATTGATTTGGATAGTTTGAAATCCAACCCGAATACTGTGTATACTGAGCAAAACATGTTAAGAATCAGTAGAAATGCAACAGATGCCAAACTATCGGCTTTGCAAAATGCTCCTACCTGGAATGATGTTTGGCGTTTTAATACCTATTTCGGAGTTCGTTCCAAAGAAGATGCCAAAGGGTTACGTTATGAGGCATCGGTAAATTATAATCGTTCGGATACCCGTTTGGGCTTGATAGAGGATAAATTATATACCAAGGCAGGGTTTAGTAATGCCAATGGAAAGGACCGTATGGGAATGGATATTGAACTGCAAAATATGTTTTATAGTTCTGATAAACTAACAGATTCTATGAATGTATGGGATTCATACAGTGTCTTCAGCATGAATCCATATTACAGTTTTGAACGGGCCAACTGGAAAGTGCGTTTGGGTGTGAAAACCTCGTTTTCGTTTGTGTACGGAAAACCATTTAGCCCTTCGCCTGATATTTTTGCCGAGTGGCAGGCTGTACCGGAGTGGTTTGCGGTATACGGAGGTCTTACAGGAGGATATAAAATTAACTCGCAGGATGTGGCAGTTTCTGAAAACAGATATATTTATCCTGATTTAAGATTGCTGGATACATATACTCCTTTTTATTTGTATGCAGGTATTAAACTGAAACCGGTGTACAACTTATTAATCGATGCTTATCTAAGTTACCGATACATTGATCAGCAGTATTTCTTTGTAAACAAGTCTTATACAACACCTACTTCAACGTCGGGTTACACCGACGAAAAAACTTTGTATACAAATATGTATAACGCAGTATACAGTAGTGCATCATTGGTAAATATTGGATTACGTGCCAATTACAATATCCGCAATACGCTGAATTTACAATTAAAAACGGTGTTCAATAACTGGAAAACTTTTGATACAGAAATGGCCTGGATGAAGCCTAAGTTTGAAACTGATATTACAGGTGAATATCGCATCTCACGTGGACTGAATGTAAACGCTTCGCTTTATTACTGCGGAGAACGCTATGCGAAATTAGGGACCTTGAACATGCGTATGAAACCATATCTGGATGTTAATACAGGCGTTTCGTATACACTTGATAACTGGCTAACGCTGTTTATAAAGGCAAATAATATTTTTAATGCCAATTACGACGAGTTTTATGGTTATCGTACACAAGGTTTGAATTATATGTTCGGAGCATCTTTTGCTTTTTAAGTAATAAATATGATTTCTAAAAATCAGATTAAGTCTATCACGGCATTGTCTCTTAAAAAAAACAGAGACGAATCAGGGCTTTTTATAGCCGAGGGCACTAAAATAGTGAGTGATTTAAAACAGACCTTTCAGATGAAAGAGTGTTATGCTACGCACGCATGGCTCGACGAAAATAAATCCTTTGCTTTTGCCGGAATAACTGAGATTTCAGAGGTTGATTATCAACGAATTTCGAGCCAAAAAAGCCCTCAGGGAATTCTGGCGGTATTTCATCGTCCTGCAATATCTGAATTACCCAACCCTGGCTCCGAATTGATTTTGGCGCTGGACGATGTTCAGGATCCCGGTAATCTGGGTACAATTATCCGTATAGCCGACTGGTTTGGGATTGGACATATACTATGTTCGCTTCGAAGTGCCGATGCTTTTAGTGCCAAAACAGTACAGGCAACAATGGGGGCTCTGGCTCGTGTAAATGTACATTATGTCGATTTGGAAATGGTATTATCGGGCTATGCGGGGAAATGTCCGGTTTATGGCACCTTCATGCAAGGAGCAAATGTGTACAAAGCCAAATTAAGCAATTGTGGCATTGTTGTAATGGGTAACGAAGGTAACGGAATATCATTACCCATTCAACAATTTATTACCGAGCCTATTACCATTCCGGCATATCCGGCTGATGTGCCAACTTCTGAATCGTTGAATGTGGCAGTAGCTTGCTCAATTGTCTGCTCAGAGTTTCGCAGACGATTATAGCTTGCCGGCTTATTTGAAGTTGATTTTTTTTACTTTAAAGCCCATTTCAGCTAATATAGCTGCTACTTTTACTCTAAAGTCGCCCTGAATTAATACTTCGCCATCGCGTGATGATCCACCTGCGCCGCATTTCAGTTTTAACGTTCGGGCAAGTTCTTTTAGCTCCTCGTCGGTGCCGGCAAATTCAGTTACCAGAGTGGCCGGTTTGCCATTTCGTTTGTCTAATTCTACACGCAAGGGTTCACGTTGTTTCTTCTGTTCTGTTACCGGTTCAGAAATTATTTCGTCACCTTCGGGCAAAATATCTTTCAGGCTGTTCAGTTTGTCTCTCCAATCCATTTCGGGGTCGTAAATTAGTTTGTTAAGTTTTCTTGTATATGTTTGAATCAATGAGGCTTATTTCGGATTGTATTCCGATTGGGTTAGTATGTTCTGATAATCGGTAGACTGAATAAGTTCTTTCAGTGAAATATCACTGTTTTTTTTCATGTATTCATTTACGATTTGCCAACCTACCCAAATACCCAATCTACCGGGCGATTCCTGCGATATGGTACTGGTGAAGGGAGCATCATTGATGTATTTGTTCATTGTCATCAGCTCGGTGCTGAAAATATGATTCTGACCCACAATTGATTGCCAAATTTTATTTTCATATTTCCGGCTCCATTCCCACTGGAATTTTGAATAGCCAATAATGTCATTGGGAGCTACATCGGGCAGTAAAGTCGACAATACATACATTAGTTTTCCATTGTAAATCATTTTTTCCAATAGACGCTCCTGTTTCCCATCAAATGGATAATTGGCCGACAATATTGAAGCAAATAAGTCGGGAGCAATACTCGAAGGTTTCATGTTCTGGAGCATATATTTGTATGTCATATCGTTGTATGCCGGATAATCACTTCCCAAATATAAATCGAGTCCCACACCAACGAAGTCCTTTTCAACAATAATTGATTGATTAAAGCCTGAAACAAAGAAATAAACGTCCGGTGTGTTTATATCCGGTAAGTGTGTTTGAATTATCTGATATGCTTTGGCAATAGTACTTTTCAGTGTGTCGATGTTTTTAAAGGTTTTCTCCACATCGGCATTTACCGTACGAAACGCAGTATTCTTGTTAAAACTGAATGCCAGTTCAGCAATTTCAGTTGTATCTGTAGGGTTTACATTCATTATGTACTCGGCAAAATAAGCTGTAAATCCGGGATGAGCTTTGTAAAAACGGCTTATGCTTTGCTGCATATGGCTTGAGTCAGTATTTATCAATATTGAATCAAACCGAACAAAGTTTATTTTTGCTTGTTGAGAATCTGCTGATGCTTCGAATCGGTTACTCTTATTGCATGCAATGGTGAGTAGTGTAACTATTCCAAGTGTAAAAATCGCCTTTTTGTACATATTTATCGGATGAAAAAAAGCACAATCATCAGCTACCGTGATATCTGTTGAATTGTGCTTTTTATGTTGTTTTCTTGTTGTTTTATTTTCGTTCTTTCAAGCGCTTTTCCTGTTCACGTTGCATTTTTTCGAGTCGCTCCATAAAACCACTTTTCTTTACTGGCTTTTTCGAATTGCGTTTTGCATTGAGTTCAGCATGTATTTTTTTATCGTCCACAAAAGCCCGCATCAGATATGTCTGACTAATTGAAATAAGTGTGGCAATAAAATAATAGTAGCTTAATCCTGATGCATAGCTGTTAAACATAAACATGAAAACTACAGGCATTAAATACATCATCCATTTCATCATGGCTCCACCCATTTGGTCGGTAGTAGGTGTATTGGCCATGTTGAGTTTTGTATAAAGGATACTTACAGCCGTCATCAACAGTGTAAATAAACTGATGTGATTGCCAAAGTAGGTTGAAATTAATGGTATGTTTGTCGACCAGCTAACGATAGCATCGTACGATGATAAGTCGTCGGCCCACAAAAAACTCTCCTGGCGTAATTCAATTGCCGCAGGGAAGAAACTGAACATTGCAAAGAGTATTGGCATCTGAAGCAATGTAGGTAAACATCCGCTCATTGGGCTTACACCAACCTTACCGTAGAGTTCCATCGTCGCTTTTTGGCGTTCAGCCATTTTTTCAGCAGGGATACGGGCATTGATTTCGTCAATTTCCGGTTTCAGAACACGCATTTTGGCACTCGACATGTACGATTTAAATGTGAGTGGGAATAATACCAGTTTGATAACCAATGTCATTAATAAAATGATGATTCCAAAATTCGAAATAAAATTGCTGAAAAAGT
>JBLIZK010000271.1:0-6144 GCA_048859825.1 Paludibacter sp. | reverse complement strand
TGAATTGTTTCATATTTACGCTGATATACGGTCGAGTAGTTCAATACCTTCCTGTGGATTGCGGCTGTAACCATCAGCGCCAATTGACTCAGCAAAATCGGCCGAAAGAGGCGCACCGCCTACGATAATTTTTGTGTCCGGCGATTCGGCCTTGATGGCTTCGATTACCGGTTTGATATTTACCATAGTAGTGGTAAGTAATGCCGAAATACCTACAACAGCGCCCGGATGTTCTTTTACGGCATCTAAAAATTTCTCAATTTTCACATCTATGCCCAAATCAATTACCTCCCAGCCAGCTCCTTCTACCATCATGGCAACCAGATTTTTGCCGATATCGTGCAGGTCGCCAAATACAGTGCCAATAATGAATTTTCCTTTGCGCTTTACAGCTCCTGAAGCAAAATATGGCTTAAGATGATTCATGGATGCACTCATAGCTTTAGCCGAGAGTAACATTTGTGGTACAAAAATTTTGTTTTCGGTGTATTTTTGGCTCACTTTATTCATGGCGGTGATTAAACCAATATTTAAAATGTCGCTTGGCGAAACTCCTGCTTCTATGGCTTCTTTTGTAATTTCATCGGCACCGGGTAGTCCTTTCATTTGAGGAGGATAAGGCGATGCCAGATTGATTTTGCCGAATTCCACACATTCGGCTAATTTTTCTAATAATTCTAAGCTCATAAATTCTAATATAAATATATTATCGTTGATTTTCTTTCAGTCAATTATTTTTGTTCGTTGTTTTTTTGATTCCTACCTGTCCGACGAAAAGTAGCCCTGTAATAGCCACTTCATGTCAACCAATTTTGCTCCTTCGTGAGGGTTAGGGGTCTTTAATTAAAAAACAAATATAACCCAACCATTAATAATACCAGTATTAACCACGCAATTTTTACGGATGTATCAATTCTGATAGGAGTATAAGCAATTCCGGTACGAATTGTTTTTTTATCCAGAACCGAATATCCAAACACATAAATACTCAATATTATAAATATAATAAATGATATATATAGAAAATGCAGCCCGTTAAATATCAGATTATTATAATAAAGTATGCCGGTGCCAATACTGAACATTGTACCCAATGTTAAAACAGAATTGATGGCTTTGGGTGATGTTTTTTTCCATAGAACTGCAAACAGAAATGCCACCGACATGGGGGGAGCAATAAAGCCGAGTACTGACTGGAAGATATTAAAGAAACTCAATCCCTGAATATAGGTGATTCCGATAGCCAGAAAAATGGAAAGCAATGCGCCCACCAATACCACAAAGCGACCAATCCGTGTAATTTCCTTGTTGGTAGCTTCGGGTTTGTATTGTTTGATGTAAATATCCATGGTAAAAACGGCACTTAACGAGTTCAACGCCGAGCCAACTGTACTAATCAGTGCTGCCATCATTACCACTATTACGAGGCCGATTAATCCGGAAGGAAAAACGGATTCTACTAATTTCAGATAGGCATCAGTTGAGTTAGTGAGATTCGGTAATAAAATAAATGCCAATACACCGGGTAGCATAAACAACGGAATATCTATCAATTTGAGCCAGGCAACAAAGTTGGCACCCATTTGTCCGTTTTTCAGATTTTTGCTGCCCAATACCGCTTGTACCATGGATTGGTCGGTACACCAAAACCAGACTCCCATAATTGGATATCCAATTACGATGGCAAGCCATGGAAAGTTAGGGTCGCTGAGTGGTTGAAACATATTCCAGTAACTGGCAGGGGTTGAATGCACAATTTCGGATATACCACCTACTTTAAAAATGGCCATAACTACCAAAAGTACCGAAACGCCTATCAGCAACAGCATTTGAAAAACATTGGTATAGGCAATGGCTTTTAAACCTCCGGCTATAACAAAAGCGGCAGATATTATTACCAGAATGATGATGCTGCTTGATAGTGGAATAGCCAGAATCTGCGACATAAATACACCACCCGAAAACAAAGTCAAACCAAGCCACGAAATCAATATGGTGATTATTGTGTACCAGGCCAGATACCTGCGGGTTTTGTTGCCAAAGCGTTTGCCCATGTATTCCGGCAAGGTCATTACGTTAGCACCCAAATAGCGCGGTGCAAAAACAAAAGCCAGTAACAGAATAAACGGAAAAGCATACCACGAGAAATTGCCGGCTACTATGCCACTCTCGTAGCCACTGCTGGCGTTGGCAATAAGCATTGATGGGCCAACGTTTGTTCCCCACATGGTAAGTCCGATGGCAAACCATCCCAGACTTTTATTGGCAATGAACAGATTGTCGCTTTTGTTGCCTTTGCTAAAACTGGCCCACCACGCTATGGCTACAAGTACAACTACATATATTACAATGACAGTAATGTCAAGCGTTGATAACTGAATTAATTCTTTCATCTGTATCGTTCTACTATTTTCAATGCTTGTTCTATTTCTTTTTCCGATTTGAAATCGACATTGATATGCAGTCCCTGATTGCCTACATTATCCAGCAGTGGTTCCAGTTCATCCAGAGTTACCCAGTTGGCCATAACCGATTTTCCGCCAGCAAGAATTTTTTTATACAAATCATACCATTTCGGGTCACCACCCTGTGGCTGACCATAACCCGGCGTCCATTGAACAGCATTCAGTTTTTCCAGTTCCAGAATGGCATCCAAATGACGAATAGCATCCACGCCATCCAGATGATAAAGTGTATAATCGATTTTTTCGGTTTGTTCACGTAGGAATGGCAGACAAAACGTACGGTAATCATCTTCCGAAATCATAATGGACAAATCTACCTGTAGTTTCGAAACGGTTCCCGGTGCCCATAACGAGAAATAGCAGAAGGCCATTTCGCCATTAACATTGATGATATCATATATTCGCTTAAAAACATCAAAATACACATTGTTGATTTTTTGTAGCTGCTCTAAAGTACCATCAGGGTCCATAATCAAATCCATCAATACATTGTCGGAGCCTTTCAGGCTGGCCAATACATCGAGACCTTCCACCAAATCGGGGCAACCTACCATGTATTTGCCATCAGCATTGGCTACACATTTCCGGAGTAAATCCTCGTGTAGTTTCCATCCTTTTTCATCAAATATGATTTGTCCATCGAAACCGGGCTTGTCGTGAATCCAGATAGTGTCCTCGCGCCCTTCGAGTGGCGAACCCAAAATGGCGGCCAAAGAACCCGGACCCAATTGTGTGTTGGCTACCGGTAAAATATCAGCCAGGTATGAATTACGACTCATGGAGTAGTGCAGTTGCTGTGCACGCCAATCGGCATCGAACCACAACTGATTTAAATCTTTGTGTGGAGGAGGTGGTAATATATTTTCGTAGGGAGCTCCTTCTTTACAAAGATGCTCCCACATGGTCAGAACGATTCCTTTTCCATTCCACCAATCGGTGTAATGTTTTTTTGTTTCGGAGAAATTTGATTTCCATTGACCCCTAGCCCCTAAAGGGGAATTAGTATTACCCCTAACCCCTAAAGGGGAATTAATATTATTATTGTTGTTTTCCATGTTATGCATTAAATTTAAATATCATTACTAACTATTCTTACTCCCCTTTAGGGGAAGGGGGTCAATACTACTTTACTTAGATCCATCTCATCTGTGCATTGCACTTCTTCCAAGTACATGGGTATTTCAGCACCTTGTTTCACGAAAACAGGCATTTCGTCCAGCGGAACTTCTACATTTTTCAGCCAACGTTCGCCTTCAAAAACTTCTTTGCTGAAGAAATGTACCCAGGTGCCTTCGGGCAGATAAATATCACGCGTATTTTCGGAATTCATTACCGGCGCTACCAACATATTATCACCAAAATAATACTGGTCGTCGATCTGGCGACAGGTTTTATCGTTAGGGTGATGTAAAATCAATGCACGAAGTACAGGAAATCCGGTTTTGGTGGCTTTTTGGCTTTGTTCCAAAATGTACGGAATGAGTTGGTAGCGTAGTTTCAACCATTTGCGGATGATGGGTGCAATGTTCGGATAATGCCAGGGCTCGCGTTTGTGCGAACCATGATAGCGCAGGTGCGACGAGAACACACCAAACTGAGTCCAGCGGACGTAAATGTCTTCGGGTAGCACCGAATTCATGAAGTTGGGTACGCCGTGGAAACCGGGCACATCGTGACTCCAGAATGCAAAGCCCGAAAGTCCGAGTTGCAGTCCGCCTTTGAGCGAACCGGCCAATCCGTCCCACGAGCAGGCGGAGTCGCCTCCCCAGTGCAGCGGATAGCGCTGACAGCCGGCCCAACCGGCCCGCGCCCAGATAATGCCATCGCCGGTTACTTCTTTGGTAACTTCGTAGGCCGCTTTTTGGTACAATAGCGGATATAAATTATGTAGTTTTTCGGGACTCATGTTGCGGTATTCGGCATCGAGGTGAATATCTTCGCCAAAATCTGTTTTGATGCATACAACGCCCATTTCCAATAGATTGCGTAGCAGGCCTTTGTACCATTCGGTGGCTTTGTCGTATGTAAGGTCAATGGTTCCGGCAAAATCCTGCACACTAAAGTTGGATGAACCTGAAATGAGCCGTTCACTTTTACTGATATACTCGTTTTCGTCGGCTTCTTTGTATTGGATGGCGTTGTACGAAATGTAAGGCAACTGCCACAAGCTTACGCGATAGCCTTTATCTTTCAGATTTTGAATGAATTGCGGTGGATTCGGGAAGCGCTCGTCGTTGAATTTCCATTCGCACAACCAGTCTGTTTCGAACCATCCCGTATCAAGATGAATTACATCGCAGGGGAAGTCTTCGGTACGCATGCGGTCGCAAATATCATTCACCTCATCGGCCGAAAAATAGGTCATACGACTCATCCACGTACCAAAACTCCACAAAGGTGGCATGGTGGGAAAGCCCGTAAGCTGACGATAACCGAAAAGAATTTGTTCCGGATTTTCGCCGCCTATCACAAAGAAATCAACCAGCGGTTCTTCCACCAGCACTTGTGCTGAACGGGTAGAGTGGTCGGCCAGCGAAAATTTGGCAAAGGCCGATGTGTGCACAAAAACGCCGTAATTTTCGGACGATAAGTAAAAAGGTATGTTCTTATAGGTGCGGCGGTTGTTTACGCCTTGTCCGTCCTGGTTGCGTAACTGGAAGGTTTTGCCCGATAAATCCATTTTGGTAAATCGCTCGCCGGTACCGTAAAAGCATTCGTCGGGCTTCGTCTGAAATGAAAACGTGCTGCGGTTGGCTTCGCCGTTTCGTTCTACATAGGCCAATGCAAAAGCATCGTGACGGGTAGGGGAGAACATGTCGTAAGCCGATAATGCCACTTCTTTTTTTCCGTCGGGGAATAAGCTCAAAAAGAAGGTTTCGGCCGGAGCGGGCAATAAGTCGCTCCACCAGTCGGTTTGTGCCTTACTAAAGTTGAATGTGGCTCTTTTGCTGCCATTTTCATCTTTAATTATCCATTGTTCTGCTAAAATTTCAATCCGGAGAGCCAGATTTTGCAAATTATCGTCCAACTCCAGCATTTCGGAAGTTTCCTGAATATCGCCGGAAAATGCCATGGATACTCTTAAAATCTTTTCGTTCAATGCCTGAATACGCATTACATATTCTTTGCGCGGAACAGAAATGTCGGGGGTTATTTCGTTGGAATTATTCTGTAGCTGAAAGGGGATGGTAACCAGTATGCTACCGTTGATTTCCTGAACATCAGTTGGCAGGCAGGCTCTCCACAAACGGTCGCCTTCGTTCAACTCAGGACTAAAATCTAAAAAGTCAAAAAGCTGGAAATTGGTTTGTTTCATGAATATTGATTTTCGATATAAACCGATGACGAACGTAGCCCGAAAATGTACTTCTGTAATTGCCCCTTATGTGCCGTTAAATGCGATAAAGTTTGTGTGAGTTATGATATTAGTCCAATCGAAAGGGCTTTGCAAGTGTTGTAAAGTGCTGTCGCCACTTGCCGGAGGGTATTTGCAGACGGTGTAATGATAAAAAGCTGGAAAAGGAGATGCTGCCGGACATAAGGCAGGTCCCGATAGTGGCCGGGATGCTACCCACTTTGACCCGGGCAAAGAGTCTGTTTCGAGCCATGTAAATGTGTAAAAAGCCTACTACAGCTACCTGAAAGCTGTTTACAGCACATTGCAGCAAGCGCAAAGGGG
>JBLIZK010000270.1:0-2381 GCA_048859825.1 Paludibacter sp. | reverse complement strand
AATGAATTATTTTTGTCAATGGGTCAAAATAAACAGCGCCTTTAAAACTCGTTGCAAACCAAATTTTTCCTGAATTATCCCTTTGTATATCATAAATAACACCTGGTACCTTATTTGAGAGTTCATATTTTTCAAAGCTATCATTATATGCATCGTATACAAAAAATTGTTTTGAATTTGTTACCAGTAAAACATGATTTTTGCCAATATTACACAATTTTATTACATCAAATTGCGATGAGATTTTCACCCTTGAAAAATTCTGATTCTTAGCATTATATTTGATTAAAAGTCCATCGTTTCCTCCAAAAAAACAATATTTATCCTGCTCACAAAATGAGAAGAACTCATTTCTTAATGCCGGATTTTGAAATGTTTTTATTCTACTTTCGGAATTAATTACATAATAAATACCTAAATTTGTCAAAATCCAACTGATGCCCCCTGTACCTTTTACAATTGAGTTTACTTTTACAGTCTCATTTATAGGGGATGTCAATTGAAAATCAGTTAATCGAAAATTCGTATTTGTTGAATCTGCTGATACTCTAAGGATTGACGATACTGATTGATCATTGGCGTATAGCCAAACGGAACTATCTTTTGATATATATTTTTCACGATAAATATTCGCTTTTTTTGAATACGAAGCAACAATTTCGGGTATAGGTATAAATTCAAATTTTGAAGTATTAAATCGATAGTGCCTACCATCATATGTTTGAATCCACAAAAAACCGTTTAAATCTTCCTGAATATTGTCAATTCTATAATTTGAAAGTTTAAATTTATGATGTTCGGAACCTTTGTAATGATTAAAATTATATCCATCATAACTATTTAAACCATCATATGTCCCAAACCACAAAATGCCCTTTTTATCCTGCAACATACAGAGGATGTTATTTTCTGATAATCCATCGTCAACTGAAAAATGATGAAATTGAGGAGTTAATTGTGATTTTAGAAGATTTACAGAAAGTAACAAAAATACGATCAAAAGTTTTATTTTCATTGATAACCAATTTAAAAAACATTACGCAATGTAAAGATATATTTTTGAGAAGCAATTCAAGAACAATTAATAACATTTGAAGATTATATATACGTAAAATAACCAATTTCACTACCCTTAATATTAGCAATCATTCTTAAAAAGCACCTTTCATTGGCATAAATTTGTATAAGAGTAATGACTCATAATAACTACTCTGATTACATTACATTTAAAGCATCGTCAATTTAAGAAATTGCAAAATTCAACATCTATTATCCAATGAAAAAAAACATTCTCATTTTCACACTTCTCTCTTTCCTTTTCACCAGTTCCATACTGGTAAAAGCCGATGAACTTCCATCGTTCAAAGTCGACATAAACCGTTCAGGCCGTTCTGAGGCAGAAGGAAACAATCCCAATTTCAGGGCATGGACATTTGCCAATGCAAATTCGGTAAGCATTAAAATGGCAAACCCCAACTCATTGCTTGATACTGTAACCGTCACTTTAAATGGCAAAACTCTGGAAGGAGCCGACACTATAGTATGGACAAATTATTATAAAGGAGGAATTACCAGCACTACAGTTACAGCCGATGCCAAATTAACACTGGACGGTGGTTTTTCAAGGGTAATTGAAATGGTAATACACGGTTTACCAGCAGGCAAAAACACCTTGCTGACCTACCACAATAACGTGGATGGTGCAACCGCTTTTGTTTACAATCCGATAAAAGTATATGTAAACAACACTTTGGCAGTGGCAACGCTCACACCAACTGTCAGAGAGTTGGATATGGCCAAAGTACCCATTTGTTACCTTACATTCGATGTTGCGGAAGGTCAGGATGCTGTCATTCGTTTTGAACCAATTCTTGTGTCAAAAAGCGGCACTACAAATCCTTTTAATTGCGTACCTCTAAACGGATTCGAAATCAACACACCCAATGCCTTACATCAGGCCTATTCACCTTATCCGGTGAATGGCGATTTACATGTAGATGGCGATGCCGGCACCATACAATTAAAATGGTTGAAGGCTGAAACCGCTCAGTCGCACAATTTGTATTTTGGCACCGACTCTGCTACAGTAGCCAATGCCACTACTTCATCAGCCGTTTTTGTAGGTAACAAAGCCTTAAACGATACTACCTATACCGTAAACTCGTATAGTTTGAACAAATACTATTGGCGTGTCGACGAAGTAACATCAACAGGCACAGTTACCAAAGGGAATTTGTGGGTTTACAAACCCCGTATTTTAGCATTCAAAGGAGCCGAAGGGTATGGCCGTTTTGCTATCGGTGGACGCGGAGGTAAAGTAGTTTATGTAACCAATCTCAACTCCACAGGACCAGGAAGTTTTCACGATGCAATAACTCAGG
>JBLIZK010000269.1:0-7065 GCA_048859825.1 Paludibacter sp. | reverse complement strand
ATGAATTCCCCGGCAAACAGGATGTGTTACGCTACGTATTAACAGCCAATGCTCCCGAAACAAAGGACAACGACTTTACATGGAAGGATTTTCAGGCACGCAACAACAACGAGCTGGTGGCCATTTACGGAAACTTTATTAACCGTGCTTTGGTACTCACACAAAAATATTTCGACAACAAAGTACCTGCACTAGGAACGTTGACCGATTACGACAAACAAACGCTCGACGAGTTTGTGAATGTAAAAGCCGATGTAGAAAAACTGCTGAATAATTTCCGCTTTCGCGATGCTCAGAAAGAAGCCATGAACCTGGCGCGCATTGGCAATAAATACCTGGCCGACACCGAACCATGGAAAGTAGCTAAAACCGACATGGCTCGTGTGGAAACCATTATGCACCTGAGTTTGCAAATAGCAGCCAACCTGGCCATTGCTTTCGAACCATTTTTGCCTTTTTCGTCGGAAAAGTTACGGAACATGCTCGGATTAAAATCATTCGACTGGAAAGAACTCGGACGCATTGATTTACTAAAAACCGGCGACCAGCTTGGAGTTGCTGAACTTCTGTTCGAAAAAATTGAGGATGCCACCATTGAGGCACAGGTACAAAAATTGCTCGACACCAAAAAAGCCAACGAAGCTGCAGCTTATAAACCCAATGCAGTAAAGGAAAATGTAGCTTTCGACGATTTTATGAAAATGGATATTCGCGTAGCTACCGTGCTCGATTGTCAGAAAGTACCCAAGGCCGACAAATTGCTTCAGTTTAAGCTCGACGATGGTATGGGCGGTCGCACCATTCTTTCGGGAATTGCGGCTTCGTACCCGAACCCCGAAGAGTTAATCGGTACGCAGGTGTGCTTTATTGCCAATTTCGAGCCCCGTAAACTACGTGGGATTATGAGCGAGGGCATGATTCTCTCTGCCGAAAATGCCGACGGTAAGCTGGTGCTGATTCGTCCAAGCGCCGTGGTTACAAATGGTGTGGAAGTAAAGTAAATTCGATATAAAATTAAAAGTTAGTCCGGCAAAATTCAGTTTTGCCGGACTTTTTTGTGTTTTGGTGTGTACAACTTTCAGTTTTGTGCGTCAGTGTATAGTTGCGTGCAATTATTTAAGTATTTTCGCGATAAAAGTTAATATCTGAAATTTATTACATCATTCTAAAAAAACCACATGATACGAGTTTTTGCTGTTCATACTGCTCTGGCTATGGTGGAGCCTGTTACCGCCCTTTTTAAAGAACATTTACCCGAAGTAAGATTAAACCATATAGTGGACGATAGCCTTATACAGGAAGTGATAGCCCACAACGCAGTTACCCCAGCTGTAGCGAAACGATTGGTTAATTGCTATCATCTGGCCGAAGATGCCGGAGCCGACCTGATTTTCAACACCTGCTCATCGATAGGCGATATTGCACAGATGGCGCGCAATATGGTAAAAATTCCTCTGCTGAAAATTGATGACCCCATGGCGGTTGATGCCGTAAAGCGCGCTTCACGCATAGGTGTTTTAGCCACATTGCCCACTACGCTGGCACCAACCGTAAAACTTTTGCAGACCATGGCTGCTTTACAGAATAAGCAAATCGAGGTAGTGGAGGGTCTAGCCGAAGGTGCTTTTCAGGCGATGATGTCGGGCGACAAAGACACTCACGATGGTCTGATACTGAAAGCTTCTGAAAAAGTAGCGCCTCGTGTCGAACTCATTGTGCTTGCACAGGGCTCTATGGGACGAATGGCGCCTCAACTCGAAACACTTACCGGCTTACCAGTATTATCAAGCCCGCTCTCAGGTACTCTTGGAGTGAAGAAATACATCGACGAAAACTTCTGATAACCTTTTTAGTAAATTGATATACTGTCAGTTTATTTTACTAACAATAAAATCTAATGCGTAAACGATACTATGTACTTACACTACTAAGCATAGTCAGTGTAATTACTTTTCTCGACAGGATAAATATCACCATGGCCGGCAGCCATATAATGGAGGAACTACATCTCAGCATTGAACAATGGGGTTGGGTTCTCAGTGCATTTATAATTTCGTATGGACTGTTTCAAATACCGCTGGGAGTTCTGGGCGACAAGTACGGACAACGCAAGGTGTTGGCAGCCATAGTGCTTTGGTGGTCGGTTTTTACAGCGCTAACCGGATTTGCCGGTGGTTTTGTATCGCTCATAGCCATACGGTTTGCATTTGGTATTGGCGAAGCAGGTGCCTATCCCTGCATTACAGGTGCCGTGGGCAACTGGTTTCCCAAAACCGAAACAGGTAAAGCTCAGGGCTATATTTGGGCATCAAGCCGCTTGGGGGGTGCATTAACTCCGTTTATTGTAATTCCGGTAATTCTGAATCTGGGGTGGAAAGCAGCCTTTTATATTTTGGGAGCATTAGGTTTTGTGTGGGTGGCTGTCTGGTATTTCTGGTACAAGGACAAGCCGGCCGATATGAAGGGAATAAGTTCAGATGAACTCGCCGAAATGAATGCAGACTCCAAAGCTGAAAAGCAAAAAATCAGCGTTCCGTGGCGAAAGATATTGTCGAACCCACAGTTCTGGATAATTATCAGCATGTATTGGTTTTATGCCTGGGCTACCTGGTTTTTCTTCTCGTGGTTTCCTACCTTTATGGAGAAAGGACGCGGCTTTGAGATGAAAGAACTGAACTGGGCCATAGCTGTACCGTTTCTTATGAGCATGATAGGCAATATCTCGGGCGGCTACCTAACCGATTATCTGGCAAAACGCTACGGAATTAAAACCGGGCGACGTGTTATGGGTGTAAGCGGACTGGCCATTTCGTCGGTATTTATGTTTTTAGCTGCTTTTATTCCCGGCAAAATGCAGGTCTTTGTTTTCTTATCACTTTGCTTTGGAGTGCTCGATATGATGTTGCCCAGTGCATGGGCTGTATGTCTGGATGTAGGTAAAAAATATGGTGGAGCTATTTCGGGGGCCATGAATACTGCCGGAAATATTGGCGGATTTGTGTGTGCCAGTATGTTTGGCTATCTGGTGAAAGCCACAGGCAATTATAATTTTCCGCTTTTTGTCATTTCAGGCATGTTGGTGATTGGTGCCTTTTTATTCTTCTTTATCGATGCCTCTAAACCCATTGTAGCTACCAGCGAAGAACAATAATTTCATACCAAATAAAACTAAGCTACAATTCCGAAACCCGGTGTTCGGATTGTAGCTTAGAGTTTTAATGCAATAATTGTCGAAAATTATTGAGTTTGATTATACTTTTCTGGCCGCTATTTCATGGTAAGCAGCTTCGTCGGTATAAATCTCTTCTTTCAGCGGATTGCGTTTATGCTTGATGATTTTATACACATGAAATACCAGTACAGCTACATTAATCGCCAGCGAAACAATGCTAAGAGCCATAAATGCATCAGCATTATGCGATGAGCGAACAGCAAACATCGAGTCGTCGACAAAATAAGGGAAACACATGGTAAACATCATCCACAAAGCCAGCGTTTGCGCACGGTGTTGCAGCCAGGCACCTTTACCCATAAAAAAAGCAGGAATGGTACACGACACAAGCAAAGCAGCACCTGCATAAAACGAATGGTCGGTTACACAGTTATACACATAGGCAAAGTTCCATACATCGTATGCAATAATCCACCACCACAGCTGATCAGGCCACAACATATCCTTGTGTTTATCCTTACTGATAAAAATACCCATCCAGCCCGAAATAGTTACAATATTGATGATGCCGGCAATACCATTCATCAGGTTCCAAGGGCCACCAAACATGGCTACTTTGTTCTCAACAGTACCGTAAAGTGCTCCACTGTAAAGCGCATAACACTGAAAATCGCGGATTACAGCCTCAAGAATGTTAATTGATAAAATGGCAGCCGGGAAAATCAACAAGTATTTGTTAGCCGCAGCTTTTTTATTGTAGCGCAGCCACATAAAACCCAATACACCGGCAAGCGCCGAATATACTTTCACCCAATGAAACCACGTACCGGTGCTTGAGCCCGCACCAGCTGTAGTTGGCCATACAAAAATCGTTAATACTACCGGCAATATAATATACACAACATACGATAGCCATTTACTCGAGCGGGTCCATTCATTGACCAGCATCAGACCGGCAACCACTCCAACCCACATCAGGGCCGAATACCACGGAATTGATTCAAATAAAAACATAATTTATCCATTTTAATTGTTAGTAAAACAAATATCAAAACAAAATTATGTAATTAGCAGGTCATTGCACTTGAACTAGTTCAAGTTCGCAATTCCGGGGGTGAAATTTTTAATTTATTCCTCTACAGGTTTTTAATAATTTTCTTCTTTACTTTGCTAAGCCACTCATCGCTTACTCCTATAAAACGGGCAATGTATTTATCAGGGATACGCAGCATTATTTCGGCATGGTTTTTCATCAAAAATGCAAGAAAATCCTCAGCCGATAGTGAGAGTCGCATAGCACTGAAGAAATACGTATTATGCAATGCATTGGCCGTTATTTTGTGATAAAAATACCCGAATTCAGCAAATCTGCCAGCCATGCTCTCCAGGTCTTCCTTTCGGTAAGCTATCAGTTCGCAATCTTCAATAGCTCTAATACCAAAAGTACTACCCTTAGCACTGAAATAACTCTGGGGCGACGACACAAAAGAGTAATGCTCGTTCATGAAAAAACCCAACACTATCTCCTTTCCGTTTTCGTGCTGGAACAATTGTATCATACTCCCCTTATTCATGAAATAACCATGACGGCAAACCTCGCCCTCACGCAACAGATATTCGCCCTTTTTTAGCAACACCAATGTTCCCGAATCACGCAATTGTTGCTGCAATTCGGGCTTCAATTCTATTTCACTCCTTATGTGTTTCTCCAGCATATCAAACATAGCGGTATTTTTATTCAAAAATAATTGATTTATTTCAAATTAAATGCATTTAAATACCTATTGACCTAAATGTAATCAGCCGTTCACATAATATATCATTGTGTTTCACAACAACCAATTTTGTGTTATTGATGGTGGATTAGAAAGGAGTTCATAATCAAAGCAGGATAATTCCTAAATTCGCACTGAAATAGGTCGCTTTAAACTTGGCGTCGCTTCCCAGCCCTGAACCATAACTACACCTTAAATCGAATGAGAATGGAATTTTAAACACCTTAGTATGAAGCCCTAAACCAACAAATGCCCCTGCTTCCATATTCATATAATTAGTTTTGGTTGTTTCTGATTTTGTTATAGCAAGCATATTATTTGGGTTATATACATCCACCTGTGTTTTAAGTTCCGAATCAAGTGTTGTTTTTAAAAATATTCCACCCAGTATCAGAGGTCTAAGTGTTGTTCTGGATAAGTCATAGCTAAAATATAAATTATTCCTCATATTGAAACGATTTTCCTTCATCTGAATCTGATATGAATAATATCCATCCGGGTAACTTAGTTGGTTATTTTGTTTCTCAACACTATAAGTGTTTTCAAAAATTAAACGGCTTCTCTGATTATTTATAAATGATAGAGGTATATAAATAAAAATTCCCAGCTTGGGATAATAAACAGTATTATATTCATATAATACACCAGAAACCCTGGGTGTGGTGATATCTTTAATTTGCATCGATTCATAAGCTGCAACAACTCCAAAGTGAAACTTTTCTTTTTTAATCTGTTTCGAATAAACGATACATTCGTTTTGGGTACATAAGTCTTTATGATAAAATTGTATCAGCGAAATTAGTGATTTGTAGTCAACCTGTGTTCGCATTAGCTTTTCGCAGGATTTTGTACTGTTTTGCAATATAGGAGCAAGTATTTGAATGTATTCATTCTTATTTCTCAAATATGTTGTATTCTCTATTTTTTCGTAGTACTGTGTGTTTTTAAGTTCAACTAAAGAGTCGTTTATGTCTTTTATAAAATAGTACTCATTAATGTTGTCCTGATAATAATACAAATCAACAATCCCATCAACCAAAAATTCTAAAAAATGTAGTTGATTTGTAGAATCGTTCGGTATTCTTGATGAAATATAGTACTTCCCGTTTTGGTAACGAAACTGGCGGATATCGTCAGGTGTATATGTGATTATTTTGTCTGTTTTTTCAGTTTTGAATTTACACTTTTTTGAACTTGTATTGTTGTTCTTTACAGCTATAAGTCCATGAATTGTATCATTTTGGTTGTTGATAACATATCCCTTTTCAAAATTTTGGGAATAAAATAAACTTGCTTTTGCAATAAAAATTAGGATAATAAAAAGTTTAAGTTTCATATGGATTGTTTTATTATGTGTTCTTTCCTGTGGCAATTTTCTTTGATGATTGTAGTGAAATAATATACAAAAAATACAGTTTTATAAAAATTTGCTTTTGCATTCAGGCATAACATAAAACTTTACCCAAAACTTTTTGAGCAAATCTTCACTATGTATATGTATATCTTTTTAGATTTATAAGGTTCTTAACTTTTATTTCCACAAATATAAACATTCTTTCACAAATCACCCCCACTTCTCCGACATTTCAGGAGGCAGGGGTGAATTATTTATTTAATGGCTTATCTGATGTTTATATACCGCTTCGTAATGTGAGGGTTATGACTTTTTACGAACAATCCCGATGTTTTTTGTAGAAAACAAAACCACACAAACACAACTCGCCACGTAACGGGACCATCCGATGAACAGTATGCTACGATTTGTAGGAGTCTGCAAACCTGTGATCTTTGGCGTGTGTTGGCAATAGGTTTTTAATTCTTTATTATCAATTCAATTTCATTGTTTTCAAAGCTATCTAATCTAAAATCTGCTATATCAAAATTATTTTTTTTATCCCCATTAGTATAAGCAATAACTGTCATTCCAGCATTTTTAGCGGCCAACATACCTGTATATGAATCTTCTATTACAATGCATTCTTCAGCCTTGGTCTCTAACCTTTTTGCAGCTTTATAATAGATTGCCGGGTCAGGCTTCCCTTTTTCTTCAAATTCGGCTGATATTACAGAATCAAATAAATGCGATATACCTAATTTATTTAAAACTACAGGAATAAT
>JBLIZK010000268.1:0-9440 GCA_048859825.1 Paludibacter sp. | reverse complement strand
CACTTTGCGGGCCAACAGCTTTGGGCACTTCTACCGAATATTTTAATGCATATGCATTGATGAACGCCGAAGCCATATATAACGGACAACGCGGCGAGGACAACAATAAACGGGTTTTCCTGCTTACCCGTTCGGGTTTTGCCGGTTTACAACGCTATTCAACCGCCACCTGGAGTGGCGATATTGCCACACGATGGGAAGATATGAAAGCACAAATTCCGGCCGGTATCAACTTTTCGATGAGTGGAGTGCCTTACTGGACAATGGACAATGGTGGATTCTGCGTTGAAAAACGCTACGAAAAAGCGAAAGAAGGCTCTGCCGATAAAGATGAATGGCGCGAACTAAACGCCCGCTGGCATCAGTTTGGGACTTTTGTGCCACTGTTCCGTACACATGGCCAGTTCCCATTTCGCGAAATATGGAACATTGCTCCCGAAACACACCAGGCCTACAAAACGATGCTCTACTATACCGAACTTCGTTATCGGTTAATGCCATACATCTATTCACTTGCCGGAAAAACCTATTTCGACGACTACACCATTATGCGTGGGTTGAATATGGACTTTAGCTCAGACGTAAATGTAACTAATATCGGAGATCAATATATGTTCGGTAATGCACTTATGGTATGTCCGGTTTATGAATACAAGGCACGTTCACGCGAAGTTTACTTCCCTGCCGGAACCGTTTGGTACGACTTTTACAGCGGAAAAACGATAGAGGGAGGACGCAAACTTACTGTAGCTGCCCCTTATGACCGCATGCCTCTATACGTTGCAGCCGGAAGCATCATCCCTGCAGGCAAATTAGTGCAACACACCAACGAAGTGCAAAACGACCTGACATTGTATGTATACGCCGGAAAGAATGGTCGGTTCACGCTATACGAAGACGAAAACACCAATTACAATTATGAAAAAGGGAAATACAGTACCATTGAAATAATTTACGACGAAGCAGGCAAAACGCTCACCATAGGCAAACGTAAGGGCGAATACAATGGAATGATGAAAAACCGCGAATTTAAAGTGGTTTACATTAACAGTAAGCAAGCCGGAAGCATCGACAAAGCAACCACCAATAAATCAATACAATACAAAGGCGAAAAAACAACAATAAAGATGAACTAACAAATAAACAACTTAAAAAATCAGTATGTAGTATGAATCAAAATCACGTTCAAAATTGTGTTCAAAAAAACGCTAATCGTTTTCTGAACAGGTATCTGATTCTGGCAATAGCCCTGCTTTCCTTCGGGATGGTGTATGCTCAGAATTCAGCAGGTAAAATTATTGGAACCGTACTTTCGGCCGAAAGCAACGAACCTTTAATCGGAGTAAGTGTGGTGGTTATCGGCACTTCTCAGGGTACAATTACCGACATAGATGGTAAATTTACGGTGCAGGCCGACAAAGGTCAAAAACTAAAAGTATCGTACATTGGTTACGAAACACAGGAAGTTGTAGTAAGCGGAGCAGTTCTTAAAATTGTATTAACTGAAGAGTCCAAATCGCTCGATGAACTTGTAGTAGTAGGTTACGGTGTACAAAAGAAAAAACTGAATACAGGTGCTACTGTACAGGTAAAAGGCGATGAGCTTGCAAAAATGAACACTACAAGCCCTCTTCAGGCAATGCAGGGTAAAACGCCGGGGGTTAATATTGCATCTACATCGGGGCAACCTGGTTCAGGCATGAAAGTAAGCATCCGTGGATTAGGAACAATTGGAAGTTCAGGTCCGTTGTATATCATTGATGGTATTGAAGGTGATATTTCATTGATCAATGCATCCGATATTCAATCTATTGATGTTTTAAAAGATGCTGCTTCGGCTGCCATATACGGTGCACAAGCTGCAAATGGTGTAATTTTGGTGACCACCAAACAAGGTTCAAAAGGTAAAGGTGTGGTATCGTTTGATGCATATTATGGAGTACAAAATGTAACACGTACAACAAGTATGCTGAATGCAACAGAATACATGACCATTATGGACGAACAAGCACTTAACTCGGGCGGAGCTCCCTACAACTGGGCTTCGAAAGGAGATTTAGCTGATACCGATTGGGTAGGTCAGATGTTTGTGAAAAATGCCAAAACCGAGAACTACAACTTAAATATAAATGGAGGTAGCGAAACATCAGTATACTCACTATCATTGAATTACAATGGACAGGAAGGTATAGTAGGTGGCGCTGATGTATCAAATTACAAACGTTATGGTTTCCGCTTTAACTCTGAACATAAATTATACAAAGACAGACTTAAAGTAGGTGAACACCTGAATTTTAACCACATTGAAAACACAGGAATAAGTGTAGGCAATCAATACAACAACTCACTAAGAGGCGCTTTCAATACTTCACCTTTGGCTCCGGTATATAGCGACAATAATTTATACGATAGTCCTTACAACGATACCAGTACATCGTTGTGGTTTAAAGGCGATGGTAACCCATATGGAATGATGATGACCAACACCAACAACATTAATAAGGGCCAGAAATTAATGGCTGATATGTATGCGGAATTAGAGTTGATTAAAAATCTGAAAATCCGCTCTACAATGGGTATCAATTATTACGCATCAGATTATAGAAGTTTCAAACCATTGTACCAATTCTCTGAATATGCCTATAACAAAGAACACACAACTATTCAGCAAAGCATGGGTAATGGATATACTCTAACCTGGACAAACACCGCTTCGTACGATTTTAACGTGAACAAAGATCATGCTTTTAATGCTATGATAGGTATGGAATCAATAAAATACGAAGGTACTTACCTGAATGCATCTAACTGGAATTTACTATCACAGTTCAACGACTTTGCACATGCATACTTAGACAATACAACTGGCAAAGCCTATTTAGATGGCGATGCAGTGGTTGAAACCAGAACAGTGGGTGGTGGCCCAGGTGTAAAATACCGTCGTGCTTCGTATTTCGGAAGAATTGGATACAACTACAAAGAAAAATACATGTTCAATGCGACTTTCCGTGCTGATGGTTCATCAAAATTCGCAACTGGAAATCGATGGGGTTATTTCCCTTCATTATCTGCCGGTTGGGTTATCACAAACGAAAGTTTTATGTCTGATGCAACATTTATCGACATGCTGAAACTTCGTGCATCATGGGGACAGGTTGGTAGTCAGAACGTTGATGACTTCCAATATGCTGCAACTATCAATACTTCAACAGCATATAGCAGCAATTATTACAATTCAGCTGCCTATTACTATTTTGGCACAAATGGTGTAAACGTAGCAGGGGCATATCCAAGTCGTTTAGCTAACCCAAAACTAAAATGGGAAACTTCAGAACAAACCAATATCGGTTTTGACTTGAATATTTTAAAAAATAAATTAGCTGTAAATGCCGATTTCTATGTCAAAACTACCAAAGACTGGATTGTACAAGCTCCAATATTGGCAACTGCAGGTGCTGGTGCCCCATTTATTAATGGTGGTAATGTAAAAAATACAGGATTTGAATTGGCTATAAACTGGAACGACAAAATTGGCAAATTACATTACAACATAGGCATTAATGGCTCAACCAATAAAAACACAGTAGGCAAAATCCCTACACTCGACGGCATCATTCACGGCTCTACAGGTATGCTTTTCGACAATTCAGACGAGTTTTACCGCGCTGAAAATGGACACGCTATCGGCTATTTCTGGGGATACGAAACAGCGGGCATTTTCCAAAACCAACAGGAAATTGACGACTGGAAAGCTGCCGGAAATGGTATTCTTCAACCCAATGTAGTACCCGGAGATGTAAAATATGTGGATCAGAACAAAGATGGTATAATTAATTCAAACGATAAAACTGACCTTGGAAATGGTATGGCAAAATTGATTTTCGGATTTAATTTAGGACTGCAGTACAAAGGTTTCGATTTTGCCATTGACGGAATGGGTAATTTGGGTAATAAAATTGTACAATCGTACCGAAATCACACCAACAAACAAGCCAATTACACCAAAGCTATTCTTCAACGCTGGACAGGTGAAGGTACTTCGAACACCATGCCACGTGTAACCGAAACAAATGTTAACTGGCAGTTTTCTGATTTATATGTGCACGATGGCTCTTATTTACGTTGTAGCAACATAACTTTGGGATACGACTTTGCTAAACTGATAAAGATTAAAAATATAAGTCAGTGTAGAATATACGGTTCAGTTCAAAATGCCTTTACATTTACAAAATACGATGGCATGGATCCTGAAATCGGTTACGGAACCGAAAATTGGGTAAGTGGTATTGATTTAGGTTACTATCCACGCCCAAGAACAGTATTAGTAGGTGTTAATCTCAAATTCTAATTTCTAATAATGACACAAATCATGAATAAATTCAAATTAAACATATTGATTTTGGGAGCGTTATCGATGGGATTATTTTCCTGCTCCGAAAGTTTTCTGGATTCAGAGTCGATGACATCGCTCTTCGATAATAATTTTTACAAAACTGAAGCCGATGCCGAAATGGCATTAATAGGATGCTATGATGGCTATCAACGCACTACTTCAAGTGGAGGAATGTCGTTTTATGTTACTTCCGAAGTACTTTCTGATAATTGCTTTGGCGGTACAGGAAATACCGACGGACGTAATCATGCTGTACTAGATAGATTTGACATAAGCGAATCGCCATCGGATAACAATATTTTCAACGACACATGGACAAACTACTATACCGGATTAAACCGTTGTAATACATTATTAAAGAAGATGTCTAATGTTGAAAAATGGAGTTCGAACGATACTGCAGTAATTGCAAAAACAAAAAAACGCATTGAAGGCGAAACACGCTTTTTACGCGCTATAATGTATTTTGATTTAGTTCGTTTGTTCGAAAAAGTGCCTTTGCTTACCGAACCTACAACAGCCAATGTAGCACAAGCTGAACCTATCGACATATACAATCTGATAGTTGAAGACTTGAAATATGCTGCTGCGAATATTCCCGCCGATGCATATCCGAAAGCTAATGCTGCGAACAACGACGGACGCGTAACTCAATATGCTGCTAAAGCTATGTTAGCCAGAGTGTATTTATTTTACACAGGTTACTATGCAAAAACAGATATCAATGTAACAAAAGCTGAAGTATTACAAGGATTGGAAGACGTAATTGCAAGTACTGAATTCGAACTTATTCCTAATTTCAAAGCACTATGGCCAGCCGCCAGTTATGTGCCTAATACCACAGATAATACTTTGGACAAATCAGGCTACGCTGGCAAGGGAAACAAAGAAGTGGTTTTTGCCCAAAAATTCAACAACACTCAGGACTATAATGGAAACCTCGATGGTAACCGCTGGTTAGTAATGATGGGATTGCGCAATACCAGCTTCTCACCTTACGGAAGAGGTTGGGGTGCATGTACAGTAAATCCTAAACTGGTACAGGAATTTGCTGCCGGCGATACACGTAAAACAGCATCTATCATCGACATTAAAAACGAAGGTATTGAAAGTACATTCGATTTAAAAGACCAACGTGAGTATACAGGCTATGCCGTAAAGAAATATACTCCTACAGCATTACCTGATGGCACTGCTGATGTAGGTGGCGAAAACGATTTTCAGATTTCGCAGGATCAGGACTTCATTGTAATCCGTTATGCCGATGTACTTTTAATGGCGGCTGAACTGGGTTCGGCCAATGCATTAAACTATTATAACAACGTACATACCCGTGCAGGCTTAAGTCCCAGAAACGCCATTACTCAGGCCGACATTTTAGCAGAACGTAGATTTGAATTTGCATTCGAAGGAATTCGCTACTGGGATTTATTACGTCAGGGATTAAATACTGCTGCATCAACCATTGCGCAAACTCAAAATGTATTAAGCGGTAATGCCGCCGATGTGGTAACCATTTCGGCCGCCAAAATAACTACTACACGTGGTTTTATGCAGATTCCGAACACTCAAATCACTTTATCAAACAATGTATTAAAACAAAATGCTGGTTGGGAATAACCATTTAAATGATAAATATTATGAACAAGATATTTAAATATTTTTCCATACTTACAATAGTAGCTGTTTTATTTAGCGCTTGCTCTCCCGAAGAGTTTGCTCTGGGTAAAAAAGATGTAGCTCCTTCAGATTTGGTGGAAGGCATAGCCTTCAAAATTGAACACGATGCCACTAACCCGAACATCGTATACCTTAAAAGTTTAATGGGCCCGGAGTACACGCCTCTCTGGAATCATCCGCAAGGACGCAGTCAGGAACAAACCGTTACACTGAAAATACCTTTTGCAGGTACATACGATGTGGAATTTGGGGTAATGACCCGAGGTGGTGTGGTATATGGCGACACAGTTACATTCACAGTTGATAATTTGTATGCCGGATTTATTAGCGACCCTCTTTGGAGCAAATTATCGGGTGGAGCAGGTAACGAAAAAACATGGTACCTTGATTTAGACGAAAACGCAGTAAGTCGATTTTTTGCAGGCCCTCTCTACTTTTATGGTACAAACGACAGTTGGGAATCAGTAACTAACGGTATAGCTGTTGGAGGTGATTCATGGAACTGGAATCCTGATTACAAAGGAAATTCATGGTTAATGACTGCTGCCGATTTTGGTTCAATGACTTTTGACCTGAAAAATGGCGCCAACGTTACCATTGAACACAAAACAATTCCATCAAGAGGAACTGAAAATGCAAAATATCTGATTGACGTTGAAAACCATACCATGAAAATAAGTGGTGGTGGAATTTTACACGATTCAAATCGTGATGGAGCTGTAATTGATTGGGGTAGCCTGAAAATCATGTCGCTAACAGATAGTACTATGCAATTAGCGGCATTACGCGACCCTGTATTATCTGGCGAAGGAGCTTGTTTACTTGTATATAACTTTATCAGCAAAGATTATAAAGACAATTGGACACCTGGTGTTGTTGCCGAACCGGAACCAACTTTACCCGATGGATGGCAAACTGATGTTTCTCAAACAACCTCAAAAACCATAAAATGGGTATTGTCTACCGAAACTCCGTTTAACTGGGCAAATCTGGATGGCTCGTTAATGAATACCGATTGGACAGCTGCTGATAAATATGCAAGCTGGACAGGCTTCAATGCTGCAGCCGCTGCTACTTATGCAAATTTCTCATTAACATTAAATTCCGATGCGATGTCGGCTGTATATGTGGCTCCTGACGGTACATCTACCACTGGTACTTATACTTTGGACGACAAAGGTGTTTATACATTCGACGGATTTAAACCAAACTTTGTAATTTGTGGTGGTTGGGTTACCTTATCAACTACCGATGCCAACCAATGGCGCATAACAAAAGTAGAAAAAGATGCTACAGGTGCTGTTACAGGCATGTGGGTAGGTAAACGTGATCCAAGTAAAGCAGAATACATGGTATATCATCTTATACCACAACTTGGTAACACTACCGCCGATCCTTTAGCCGCATGGAAAAAGGCATTAGTGGGAAAAACATTTAAACCGGATGTAAACTGGTTTGTTGATTGGTTGAATTTCGATTTAAGTGGTGGATGGACAAGCGCAAGTACTTTTGGAACAGATTATACATCAAACGGATGGATTTGGAATGAAAAAACCCGTGCAATTGCCGAAAGTGCCAGCATAAAATTCGAAGCGGATGGTAGCGGAATTAAAGCAACGCTTACACAGGATATTTACGATGCAAATGGTGTTTTAACAACTGCAGGATACTCTGTAAGCGGCAAAGTAACCATAAACCCCGACGCACCATCACTCAAATTTGAATTTCCTTTAGTGGATTATACTGGCAGTCCGGCTAATTGGGCAAATAAAGAAAATCCTAAAGGTGTAAACTGGACAACTTCTCTATCGCAATACGAATGGATTTTTGTATCGCACGGAGGAAACGACCTATCAAATATTAACACAATGGGATTTTGGTTAGGTGCTGTTTCAAACTCAACAGCTTCCGGCGACTCAAAAGATGAGGTTTTTGCCTTCCATTATGTATTGAAAAACTAACTCAACTACTTAATCAATGCTGAGGCTTGCCATTTAGGTAAGCCTCAGTTATACTATATTTGGAAATGAATCGTTTAATATTGTGGATTTTATGTTCGATATTTTTTTGGGGCTGCACTAACAACACGTCAAAACTAGATTCCGAACAACGTGAAATTATAGATAATGCTCAGGAGCAGATAAATAGTTTAAATGAACGGGCTGAAAACGATTCAGTTTTTAGCAAAACTCCTGAATATGCAGCTGAAATGGAACGTAAACAAATAGAAATTGCTAAAAGTATGCGAGGGTTAACTGTAAATGAAAGATTATTACAAAAATACGAATTAGCCCTGAATGATTTAAATACATACAGCATACGTTTAAAGAAAAACCCGGATTTAGCAAAAAACAGTTTCTTTATGGAAACATTTCAAAAACATGGCAATTCGGTAAGAGAATTTTATCAAATTTTATCAAAAACTCAATTATCATCCACTGAAAAAAAACATTTCGACGAATTAACTTCCAATAAAAAAACTTATTAAAATGAATCTTAAAAACTCCTTGTCATTGCTATTCATTTTTGTGCTATTAAACACATTAATTTCGTGCGAAAACGACACTCAAATTACCCCGGTAATTAAAGTAGCTAAAGAAGAGCTTAGCTTTGGAAAAGACCAATCTTCATCTTCCTTAGCCATACAATGCAACACAAAATGGACAGCAACGTCCTCACAGACCTGGTGCACAGTAACGCCATCGTCGGGCGAAGCAGGCACAAAACAGCTCACGGTTACGGTATCGGCTAATACATCCGGTATGCGCCAGGCCATTATCACAATAGCAGCAGGTTCAGTTACAAAGGAGATACAAATTTCGCAATCGTACGAACAATTAACACTCGACCCGAAAACATTTGCCGTTAATTATAGTGGAGGTGAAATTACTGTTCAGATTCAGGCATCATCTGCAATTACCACTACCATCGGAAATAGCTGGATAACATTAAAATCGGAAAGCGCAACATCAAAAACATATACAATCGCTGCAAACTCAACTATACTATCGCGTACAGGGAAAATTGTATTTACAGCCGGCACATTAAAAGATAGTATTGCCATCAATCAATCAGGCACTACACTCTCTATTCCGGCTGATGCCTCGGGTATGACTTCAACCATTACGCAAATAGCTAAAAACATGTATATGGGTTGGAATTTGGGCAATACACTGGAAGTGCCGGGTAACGAAACTGGCTGGGGAAACCCAAAAGCCACACAGTTGCTAATTGACTCTGTAAAACGAGCCGGATTTAATGCTGTACGGTTGCCTTGTGCCTGGGATAGCTATATAGAGGATAAAACTACACACAAAATAAAAGATAGCTGGCTAGCACGTGTCAAAGAGGTAGTAGACTATTGTTA
>JBLIZK010000267.1:0-5687 GCA_048859825.1 Paludibacter sp. | reverse complement strand
CTCAAAAGGCAGGTGGTATAGCTGCAATTATCGATGCGGAACATGCATTCGACCGTTTTTATGCCGAAAAACTGGGCGTAAACATCGACGAGTTATTAATTTCGCAACCCGACAATGGCGAGCAGGCACTGGAAATTGCCGATCAGTTAATCCGTTCATCAGCCATCGACATTGTAGTTATCGACTCGGTAGCTGCCCTTACTCCAAAAGCTGAACTCGAAGGCGATATGGGCGATTCAAAAATGGGTCTTCAGGCACGTTTGATGTCGCAGGCTTTGCGTAAACTTACGGCATCTATCAATAAAACAAATACAACCTGTGTATTTATCAATCAGTTGCGCGATAAAATTGGCGTAATGTTTGGGAATCCGGAAACAACCACCGGTGGTAATGCCCTTAAATTTTATGCATCGGTACGATTGGATATCCGTAAAATTGGCCAGTTGAAAGACGGCGACGAAGCCATTGGTAATCAAACCCGCGTAAAAGTAGTTAAAAACAAAGTAGCACCTCCGTTCCGCAAAGCAGAATTTGACATTATGTTTGGCGAGGGAATTTCAAAAACTGGCGAAATACTCGATTTGGGTGTGGAATATGGCATTATCAAAAAAAGTGGCTCATGGTTCAGTTATGGCGATACCAAACTGGCTCAGGGACGCGACGCCTCAAAATTAGTCATTAAAGACAATCCCGAACTGGCAGCTGAACTCGAAACTAAAATAGTGGAAGCAATAAAAAATAAATAACTCGTAGATTATTTATAAAAGCAGGGCAATTACTTGTGGTACTCCACGGTAATTGCCCTTTATTTTTTCAGAGTTTTGTAAAAATTGCCTTTAATTGTTGTTCTCTGCGGTCGAATGAGAACAATTCCGTTACCCGTGCACGGGCGGCTCCCGGGTTTTGAAGCACCGATGCCCGCATTATGGCTTCCTTAATTTCGTTCACCTGGCGGTGTTTCACTATTACACCAGTGTCGCCTATAGCGTCGGGTATTCCGTTTATGTTCGAGCCCACCGGCACGCAACCTAACAACATCGCCTCGCTAAGCGTATTGGGCATTCCCTCTGTAATCGAACATTGAACAAACACGGCAGCTTTGTTATAACTCTCACGCAGTACTTCGTGCGGACAAAACGACGGTATAATGCGCAAATTTCGTATCTCCGATACCTTATAGTTTTGCTCTGTCCACTCCAGAAATGTTGGTTTAAGTCCTATCAGTATAAATTCGAACTCGGGCATGGCAGCTGCCGCCTGTATAAACATATCGAAGCCTTTGTTATAAAAATCGCCAATCTGATTCATGGTTCCTACAGTTAGTACCAGATTTTTTTGTTTGGTTATCTGAGGATCCGGACTGAATTTTGCCGGGTCAATACCATTATACACTATCTCTACAGGTGTATGCAAATTTTTTACATAATGAGCAATCCCATCAATGTGCGGATTTTCAGCATTGTAGTAACTGTTTTCATGGTAGATAAGCGATTGGTGATTCGATATTATCAACGATGCTTTTCGGAGCGAGTAAGCCACAAATGCCGACCGTATTTTTTTTCGATAAACACCCTTGTTCAGCTCGTGATAGCAGATTGCTTCCTGCCCTCCAATGAAAACAACAGATTTTGAGCCTGTTATTCGTGCCATAAATGTCATCACAGCCGAATGATAATCGGCAAACCAGCAGGCAAAAATGTATTTCCCGGTAAAGCCATTGACCAGCAATACAAAGCACATTTTTAATATATTCAGCAAATACCTGAAGTTACCCTTGTTTTGCTCCAGCGCTATGGCTTTCACTTCAAAATGGCGCGATAGCAATTCCTGGTCGCCGTTAATAAACGTAGCGCCGTGCGGCTTTATATAAATTATCTTTTTCAATGCAGTCCTGTTTTTTGTATGTATTCAACAATGCAAAGATAACTAACTATGCCCGTTGGCGCAAACTATAAAATGTGTAGCTTTCCATAGTTTATACCATTTAAATTTATTTTCTTTGGAAGTCTGTTTTGAGTTAATTGTTTGAGTAATCAGAGCTGGTCTGACGCCGAAATGAAAATGGACTTTTCCCTGAATGTATTAAGTACTTGGTACGAAATGAGTCTTTATCCGTCCTGAAATCAATATATACGACATAAAAATTTGTACTGCATGAAAAGATATTTTTTTGCCGGGCTTTTTGTTTTTGCCTGCTTTTTGTTGAATGCTGCTATAACTGTTCGTACGCTGAAAACGGAAGGCATGACGAATCCTATGGGTATTGATGTGGCAACTCCGCGTTTTAGCTGGAAAACGCTGGCTACTACCGAAACAGGTGTGCGCCAAAAAGCATATCAGATTTTGGTGGCAAGTAGCGTCGATAAACTGGTCGCTAACACGGCTGATGTATGGAATTCGGGTAAAGTTAGTTCCGAAAATCAACTTTTTATACCATTTGGTGGAGCTGTGCTCAAAAGTAATCAGCAACTCTTTTGGAAAGTAAAGGTATGGACAAACAAGGGCGAAAGTGAGTGGAGTGAAACGGCGTTTTGGAGTATGGGCATACTTAGTGAGGTAGAGTGGAGTAAAGCACAGTGGATTGGTATGGACAAAGCAATGCCATGGGACGATGAAACTTATTATAGCCGGTTGTCGGTGCGCTATGTGCGCAGTGAGTTTGCAGCTAAAAAGGATATTAAGCGGGCTATGGTACATATTTCGGGATTAGGCGTGTTTGAAATGTACCTGAATGGCAAGCGTGTAAGCGAAGAAGTGTTGGCTACAGCTCCTACGGATTATAATAAATCGGTTTTGTACAATAGCTATGATGTGACTTCATTGTTGCAAAAAGGTAAAAATGCTGTGGGAATTGCTCAGGGTACAGGGCGATACTACAACATGCGTCAGACCTACAAACCCTGGAAGGTGCCCACTTTTGGATACCCCAAATCGCGTATGTTGCTGATAATGGAATACACCGATGGTACAACAGAAACGGTGCTTACCAAAGATAGCTGGAAACTGAATGCTGATGGACCTGTACGCAGCAATAACGAATATAACGGCGAGGAATACGATGCACGCAAGGAATTGAAAGGATGGGCCGAAGTGGGCTTCGATGACTCGAAATGGGAGAATGCAGAGCGTGTACGATTCCCTGAAGGACAGGTGCGTGCACAAATGATGCCCGGGATGCGTGTGGTAGATAAATTGGCTGTAAAGAAATTAACTACGCTTGGAGATAAATACATACTGGATATGGGTCAGAATATGGCCGGATGGTTACGTATAAAAGTGCGTGGCAACGCGGGTGATTCGGTGGTGTTGCGCTTTTCCGAAACTTTGCAGGCAAATGGCGAATTATATACCGAGAATCTGCGTTCGGCCCGCCAGAAAGATGTATATATATTGAAAGGCGATGCCAAAGGGGAGGAGTGGGCCCCGGCATTTGTGTACCATGGTTTCCGTTATGTGGAAGTTTCAGGTTTAAAATATGTTCCATCATCTGACGATTTTGTGGGCGAAGTAGTGAGCGATCAGATGGAGCAGACTGGGCGTCTCACCACATCGAACGATGTCGTGAATCAGGTGCTGAAAAATGCCTGGTGGGGAATTTTAGACAACTACAAAGGCATGCCTGTGGATTGTCCGCAACGTGATGAGCGTCAGCCATGGCTTGGCGATCGTGCTATGGGATGTTGGGGCGAGAGCTTCTTGTTCGACAATCAGCGCATGTATAACAAATGGGGTGGTGATATTCGCGATGCACAACGTCACGATGGATGTATACCAGACGTTGCTCCCAACTATCTAACTTATTATACCGACAATGTAACCTGGCCGGCTGCTTTACCCATGCTCAGCGATATGCTTTATACGCATTTTGGCGACAAAAAGCCAGTTGCCGATAATTATGCCGCCATTAAAAAATGGATGGCGCATATGGAGAAAAATTACCTGTCAAAAGACTATTTAATGACCAAAGATCAGTATGGTGACTGGTGTGTACCCCCAGAGGATTTGAAAATGATTCACAGTCAGGACCCAAAACGCAAAACCGACGGCACGTTGATATCTACAGCCTATTACTATAAGTTGCTGAGAATGATGCAACGTTTTGCCCAAATTCAGGGCTTGAAAGCCGATGCAAAGACTTACGAACAACTGGCGGCTAAAATGAAAGATGCGTTTAATGCTAAATTTTTCCGTACTGATTCGCTTTTTTATGGCAATAATAGTACTACATCCAACTTGTTGCCGCTTGCTTTTAATATGGTGCCAAAACAATATATTGATTCAGTTGCTAAAAAAGTGCTTTATAAAACAGTACCTGCCAATACGGTTTCGCAAATTGGTACCGGCGACCTGAATATAAATGTGGGTGTTATAGGTATACAGTTTTTGCTGCGCGAGTTGAGCAAAATGGGACGTGCCGATGTGGCATATGCCTTATTGGCTAACGACAAATACCCTTCGTACGGCTATATGGCTGCCAATGGTGCTACTACCATTTGGGAATTATGGAATGGTAATACAGCAGATCCGAGAATGAACTCGGGAAATCACGTTATGCTTTTAGGCGATATGCTGATATGGGCATATGAAAATATGGCCGGTATAAAAACGGATTACCAAAAAGTAGCTTTTAAGCACATTGTATTGAAACCTGATTTTTCTATACCGAATCTCGAATTTGTAAATGCAGCCTACGAAACTCCTTATGGCAAAGTCGTGAGCAACTGGAAGAAAACATTGATGAAATTGCATTGGGAAGTGACCGTGCCAGTTAATACTACTGCCGAAGTTCATTTGCCAAACGGAAAAGTGCATAAATTTGGTTCAGGTTCGTATACTTTTGATGTGGATATACCGCAAAAAAAGATGATAGTGGTGAACGAGTTTCTTTATGAAAAGGCCGATTTTCCACAATGCCATTCGGCTACTATCTGCGAAACAACAAACGGTGATTTAGTGTCGGCATTTTTTGGAGGTACGCGCGAGGGACATCCTGATGTGTGTATTTATGTGTGCCGTAAGGAAAAAGGAAGTACAACCTGGACTAAACCTGTCCTTGCAGCCGATGGCATATTAAGTGCCACCGAGCGCAAAGCCTGCTACAATCCCGTTTTGTATCAAATGGAAAACGGATTGTTATATCTTTTTTATAAAATAGGCAAAAATGTGGCCGATTGGAAAGGCTATGTAAAAACAAGTAACGATGGTGGAAAATCATGGAGCAAAGCGTATGATTTACCCGAAGGATATTTAGGTCCAATCAAAAATAAAATTGTGGATGTTGATGGCAAAGCCATTGCTCCATCGAGTACTGAATCGGGAGGTTGGAAAATTCATTTCGAAATAGCCGAAAATGGCGGACGCACAACTCGAAAGGTGGGGCCATTGCAGGCCGAAAAGGCTGTATTGTCGCAGGATATGTTGCCGGGTGAAATTACAGCTAAGGTTGATATTGAAGGTGGTGACAACTCTAAACAAACCACCATACAGGCCATTCAGCCAAGTATTCTGAAGCATAAAGATGGAAGATTGCAAGTGCTATGCCGTACGCGCAACTGTAAAATTGCAACGGCATGGAGCTCTGATAAAGGCGAAACATGGACGCCTCTTGCTCTGCTAGATGTTCCCAATAACAACTCTGGAACAGATGCTGTTACTTTACAGGATGGTCGCCATTTGTTAATTTACAA
>JBLIZK010000266.1:0-12158 GCA_048859825.1 Paludibacter sp. | reverse complement strand
TTGCGCGACGAACTGGCGGAGGAAAGTGAACTGGGGAAAGTAAATGTAGTGGCTGTTGCCGGACATGATACGGGTGCTGCGGTAGCTGCCGTACCTGCTGCCAACGAGAAGTTTGCTTATCTTAGCTCCGGTACCTGGTCGTTAATGGGTATCGAAGTGCAGGATGCTATTATTAATGAAACTACCTACAAATACAATTTTACCAACGAAGGTGGAGTGGAAGGAACTACCCGTTTTCTGAAAAATATCACAGGAATGTGGATTTTGGAACAATGTATGAAAGAATGGAAAAAAGATGGTATTACCTACGCGTACGAAAAAATTGTGCAAATGGCCGATACGGTAGCTCCCTTCCAGTCGCTGATTGATCCGGACCACACATCGTTTGCAAGTCCGGGATGCATGACAAAAGCTATACAGGAGTATTGTGAGTCAACCGGACAAAAAGTGCCGCAGACACATCCTGAATTTGTACGTTGTATTTTTGAAAGTCTGTCACTCAAATACCGCTATATTTTGGGGCTTCTGAAAGGAATGGCTCCATTTGAAATTGAAAAACTGCATGTAATTGGCGGAGGTTCTAAAAATCCGCTGTTAAATCAGTGGACTGCCAATGCTATTGGAATGCCTGTGGTTGCTGGTCCGTCCGAAGCAACAGCCATCGGAAATATCATGTTGCAGGCGAAAGCTGCCGGTGTTGTGGAATCGCTGCAGGAAATGCGCTCAATCATTGCTCAATCGGTGCACATTGATGAATACGAGCCTCAGAATGCCGATATGTGGCTCGAAGCATACGGCAAATTTCAAACTGTTACCGGTCTAAAATAATATTAATGTTACGATTGAAGAAGGAGTTCTTCAATCGTAATTTGTAAATGAAAAAATCGTAAATAAAATGGCTATAGTTGTTATCCTGCCCAAACAGGGGCAATCGGTAGAAAGTTGTATCATTACCGAAATAAAAAAGAAAAAAGGAGATTCCGTAAAAAAAGGAGATATCCTGTTTACGTATGAAACCGATAAAGCTTCGTTCGAAGAAGAATCGCCTGCTGATGGCGTAGTGCTTGATTGTTTTTACAACGACGGCGACGAAGTGCCCGTTTTGTTGGATATGATGGTTCTGGGGCAGCCCGGCGAGGATTATGCTGCATTGTTGCAGAATGGCGCAGCGGTAAGCAGTGAGCCGCAGTCAGTAAGTAGTGAGCCGCAAGCGGAAGAGCCTTCAAAAATTGAGGTTGCTGCTCCAACTCACAACTCAGAACTCAGAACTCAAAACTCTTCATACCTTTCGCCACGCGCAAAAAAACTTGCTTCCGCCGAGGCCATTGATGCTTCTCAGTTGGCTGGTTCAGGTCCCAAGGGCCGTGTGATTGAAAAAGATGTAAAAGCTGCCCTCGAAAATCGTCCGAAGTTAACACCGCTTGCGAAGAAAATTGCAGCTGAGGAAGGTGTTCAACCTCAGGGAACAGGTTCAGGCCTTGCCGGAACAGCAAAAGCTGCTGATTTGTTGCCACCGCCGGTAAATACCGTTTACGGTGTTGATTACGAGGATAAAAAACTATCAAACATGCGTAAGATTATTGCTAAATCAATGCATGCTTCATTACAAAACTCGGCTCAGCTCACTCACCACCTGGGAGCCGATGCACGCAATATCCAAAATCTGCGCAAAAAAGCGAAAAAAGCCTTCGAAGCCGGTACTTTATCGGCCAACCTCACAATAAACGATTTTGTGTGCTTTGCGGTAGTAAAAGCATTGAAAAAATTCCCCAATGTCAACTCACATTTCTTAGGCGAGAGCATGCGTTTGTTTAATAAAGTGCATCTCGGACTGGCTGTTGATACCGAACGTGGATTAATGGTTCCTGCTGTACGCAATGCCGACGATTTGTCGATAATAGGGCTTTCAAATCAATTGAAAGAGGTGGCAAATGCCTGTAAAAAAGGAGCAATAGCTCCCGAGTTACTGGCTGCCGAAGCTGCTACGTTTACAGTTTCTAATTTGGGAAATTATGGCGTGGAAATCTTTACTCCGGTAATTAATTTACCACAATCGGCCATTTTGGGTGTAAATACCATTGTTCCCCGTCCGAAGGATTTGGGTGATGGCGTTTACGGCTTTGTTCCTTATATCGGATTAAGTTTGACTTATGACCACCGATCGCTGGATGGAGGAGAAGCAACACGTTTCCTGAAACAGATTGCCATTGAGATTGAGACATTGGAATTGGACTTGTAATCAGCCCCCTAATCCCCCACAGGGGGACTTAAAGATGTGATTTTTAGAGTAAAAGATTTTGTAAACAATTAATAGAGCTAATCCGAAAGTCCCCTGTGGGGGATTTAGGGGGCTGGAAATATTTATGTACGACTTAATAATCATCGGTGGTGGTCCGGCCGGATATGTAGCTGCAGAACGTGCAGGGCATAAAGGACTGAATGTAATTTTGTTTGAAAAAAACAGCATGGGTGGTGTGTGTTTGAACGAGGGATGTATCCCAACCAAAACATTGCTCTACTCAGCTAAAACATACGAGAACGCCCTTCATGGCGACAAATACGGTGTTTATGCCGAAAAAGTAAGCTTTGATTTCGGTAAGATAGTAGCCCGCAAGAATAAAGTGGTAAAAAAACTGGTTGCCGGCGTGGAAGGCAAAATGAAAATGCACCACGTAACTGTAGTGAAAGGTGAGGCCATGATTATTGGGCGTAGCCCGAAAGGCGTGGAAGTAAGCTGTGGTGGCGAAAGCTATCTGGGTGCCAACCTGCTTATCTGTACAGGTTCCGAAGCGTTTGTGCCACCTATTCCCGGATTGGCTGAAGCGGGCGATGTCATATTGACGAACCGTGAAATTCTGGCGTTGAAGGAACAACCCAAATCACTTGTTGTAATTGGTGGCGGTGTTATCGGGATGGAGTTTGCGAGTTTTTACAATAGTCTGGGTACAACTGTTACCGTGGTGGAAATGCTTCCTGAAATATTGGGACAAAACGATTTCGAAATTTCGGCTATGCTTCGCGAAAACTATGCGAAACGAGGTATCAACTTCAATTTGAATGCAAAGGTAGTGAAAATTGAAGGTAACAAAGTGGTATTTGAAAAAGACGGACAAACGCAAACTGTCGAAGGAGAAAAAATCCTCGTGAGTGTAGGCCGTCGTCCTGTTACCAAAGGTTTCGGACTCGAAAATCTGAATGTTGAACTGCTGAAAGGCGGTATCAAAGTGGACGAAAAAATGCGCACCAATGTGCCTAATGTATTTGCCGCAGGCGATGTTACCGGTTTTTCGTTATTGGCTCATACGGCCAGTCGCGAAGGCGAAGTGGTGGTAAATAACCTCACCGGACGTCCTGACCGTATGCGTTACAATGCAATTCCGGGTGTTGTTTACACAAACCCTGAAGTTTCAGGAGTAGGCGAGACCGAAGAATCGGCCCGGGCCAAAGGACTTGACTTTAAAGTGGCAAAACTTCCGATGGCCTACGCCGGACGTTTTGTAGCAGAAAATGAAGGCGGAGCCGGACTTTGCAAAGTACTGGTTGGAGCCAAACACGGCGAAGTTCTTGGCGTACATATGATAGGAAATCCATCGAGCGAGATGATTTACGGAGCATGTATGGCCATTGAACAGGAAATGACCCTTGCCGAAATGGAAGAGGTGGTATTTCCACATCCAACCGTAAGCGAGATTTTTAAAGAAACGATATTTTCATTTTAATACATTGCCACAAAGACACAAAGTCACAAAGAATCAATAAAAAATATTTGATGACAGAACTTGGAGTCTTAGTGCCTTAGTGGCAAAAAATAACAAAATCAAATAAATCTATTATACCATGCCAAAAATACAATTCATTGACCCTGCAGAGGCTCGAAAATCAGGTTTTGTGGAATTTCAACCCATTCCCGTAAACCAATACCAAAAAACAGTAAAAGACGAAAAAGGAAATTTTACTGACGAAGAATTCAAAGCCATTTATCACGATATGGCATTGATACGTGAGTTTGAAACCATGTTGAACCTGATTAAAACAAAAGGGGAATACAATGGTACTCAATACAATCACCCCGGCCCGGCTCACCTTTCAATAGGACAGGAATCGGCTGCTGTAGGTATGGCCTGGACATTAACTGTTGAGGATTTTATCTTTGGTAGCCACCGTTCCCATGGCGAGATTCTGGCCAAAGGTATGTCGGCCATTCACAAACTAAGCGACAAAGAACTGACTGATATCATGGAATCGTTTTTCGACGGTGCCGTGTTGGCGGTTGTGAAAAAGGATTTTACTGGTACGACCAAAGAATTAGCGCGTCGATTTCTGGTATATGGAACTCTGGCTGAGATTTTTGCCCGCGAAACGGGTTTCAACCGTGGTTTAGGTGGTTCAATGCATGCTTTCTTCACTCCGTTTGGTGTTTATCCTAACAATGCATTAGTTGGTGGTTCGGGCGATATTGCTGTAGGTGCTGCTTTGTACAAAAAAGTGAATCGAAAACCGGGAATGGTAGTTGCCAACATTGGCGACGCTTCAATGGCTTGTGGTCCTGTTTGGGAAGGCTTGTCATTTGCCTCTATGGATCAGTTTAACCAGCTTTGGGAAGGTGATATGAAAGGTGGTTTGCCTGTTATTATCAATATTATGAACAATCAGTATGGTATGGGCGGACAAACCTGTGGCGAAACTATGGGATATGGTATTGCGGCCCGTATAGGCGCAGGTGTAAATGCCGACCAAATGCATGCTGAGCGCGTTGATGGATACAATCCCCTAGCCGTGATCGATGCCTACAAACGCAAACGCAAAATTATTGAAGAAAAACGCGGTCCGGTATTGCTGGACGTACTTACATACCGCTATAGCGGACACTCTCCATCCGATGCTTCATCGTATCGTTCGAAAGAAGAGGTGGAGGCTTGGGAAAAACAGGATTGTATTGCATCGTACGGTGCTCAGTTGATTGATGCTAAAGTAGCCGCTCAGGCCGACTTGGATGCTATTCAGGCCGACATCAAAACATTGATTTATGACATGTTCCTCAAATCCATTGACCCGGTTATATCGCCTTTGATGCAGAATCCTGAAAAGATTAGCGATATGATGTTCTCGAATGGTTCGGTGGATGCATTTAATACGGCAAAACCGGATGTGTTAATGCCTTTGGAAGAGAATTCACGTGTTAAGAAAATTGCGACTAAAAAACGTTTTGCTTTTGATGCTGATGGTAAGCCATTCAGTAAAATGCAGCAATTCCAGTTGCGCGATGGTATTTTCGAAGCTATGATGGACCGTTTTTACAAAGACGCTTCATTGATTGCCTATGGCGAAGAAAACCGCGATTGGGGTGGAGCGTTTGCCGTGTACGGTGGTATGACAGAGGCTTTGCCTTATCACCGCTTGTTCAACTCTCCGATTGCTGAAGCTTCTATTGTAGGTACAGCCATTGGTTATGCCATGTGTGGCGGTCGTGTAGTTCCTGAAATTATGTATTGCGACTTTTTAGGTCGTTGCGGTGATGAGGTTTTCAATCAGCTTCCAAAATGGCAGGCGATGAGCGGTAATGTATTGAAAATGCCTGTGGTGCTTCGTGTATCGGTAGGTTCAAAATATGGTGCTCAGCACTCGCAGGACTGGACTTCGTTGGTTGCTCACATTCCGGGAATCAAAGTTTGTTTCCCTGTGACACCTTACGATGCCAAAGGATTAATGAGTGCTGCGCTTCAGGGAACTGACCCCGTTATTTTCTTCGAAAGTCAGCGTATTTACGAAATTGGTGAGCAATTCCACGAAGGTGGTGTGCCTGAAGGATACTACGAAATTCCGTTCGGAGAGCCTGACGTGAAGAAAACAGGGAACGATATTACATTCCTGACTATCGGACATACACTTTATCCTGCCTTGGCAGCTGCTAAAGAGCTTGAAAAGTACGGCATGACAGCTGAGGTAATTGATGCACGTTCATTAGTACCATTCAACTACGAAAAAGTAATTGAATCGGTGAAAAAAACGGGTAAAATCATTGTTGCCGGCGATGCAACAGCACGTGGCTCATTCCTGAACGATTTTGCGGCCAGCATCTCACAGCTTTGTTTCGACCATTTGGATGCGCCGGTATGTGTACTTGGTTCACGTAACTGGATTACACCTGCCTACGAGTTGGAAAGTTCGTTCTTTGCACAACCATCGTGGTTCCTCGATATGATTAACGAACGTATACAGCCACTGGCTGGCTATGTGCCGGGTCAGAACTTTACCGATGCCGAGTTTATCCGTCGGTCAAAACTGGGAGTTTAAGACCTCACCCCCAACCCCTCTCCTTGAGGAGAGGGGAGTAAAAACCACTAAGGCACTGATTACACTATGAAACACAGAGTGTATAGGTGTCTTAGAACTATTTTTTTTGAATTCATAATTATCTATTTTAAATACTATAAAAAATTTCAGCATGAAAAAATCAGTTGTTTTCGCAATATTTTGTTTTTGTCTTATCACTGTTTCTTATTCACAATCAGTCAAGCAAGAATCTGTAAGGGAATTAATTAAGGTTATGAAAATGGATTCAATGATAATTAAAAACATTGATGCAATGATACCCGCAATGGTTTCTCAAATGCAGTCGCAATTGAAAGACGATGCAGCAAAAGCAAAATCTGAAAAAATTATAATGCTTACCATTGAAACTACAAAGGAAATGTCGCCAAAGTTGACTGAGATGATTTCAAATATCTACATGAAGTATTTTGATGAAAGTGATATTAAAGCATTTTTAGATTTTTACAAATCGCCTGCCGGGCAGAAATATATTCAACTTACTCCACAGATTACAAAAGAAATGATGGGTGAAATGATGCAATCGTATGTTCCGGAAATGCAAAAGGTATTAAAGGCCAAAATGGATAAATTAAATTTAAAATAATGTTTTACTTAAAACAAATTACTTGTTAAGTACATTTGATTGATGCTGATTTTAGCAGGATATATTTTTTGATTAACCAGTATGAGTGCTATTTATAAAATGCTATAAATTGTGTCTCAATAATTTTTAAATCTATTTTTTCTCTGAAACAGAGAGAAGTTATATTATCATGAAAAAAGTAAATGCACACTTACATACACCTTATTCTTTCAGTGCGTTCAAAAACATCGACGAAGCACTGGATATGGCCGTGGCCGAAGGAGTTCAGGTGGTTGGAATAAATGATTTTTACAGCACCGCCGGATATCCGGCATGGGCCGAAGGATGCAAAGCACGTGGCCTGTATCCGCTCTTTAATATCGAATTTATATCGCTCAATGAGGAGGACCAAAAAGCGGGATTACGTGTAAACGATCCGGGTAACCCCGGTCGTACCTATTTAAGTGGTAAAGGTTTGTCCTATCCGTTTAAACTGGAGGAGCCCTTTGCTTCGCAACTGGCCGGAGTTATAAAGGAATCGAATGCGCAGGTGGAAGCCATGTGTAGCAAGGTAAATGAGATACTTGTTGCAAATAACGCGGGTTTTGAACTGGATTTTGACTGGATAAAAAACGAACTTACCAACGGCTTAATCCGCGAAAGGCATTTGGCAAAAGCACTACGAATTAAAGCGTACGAATATTGCCGCAACAATCCTCTTGATTTACGATTGTTATTCTACAAATTATTCGGTGGCAAAGAACTTGCTTCGGATGTAGCCGATTATGCGGGAGTTGAAAACGAAATTCGTGGCAATATGCTCAAGGCGGGTGGTGGAGCTTTTGTTCCGGAAGACCCGAAAGCTTTTTTACCAATGCAAACTGTTTGCGATATTATAGTAGCAGGAGGAGGCATTCCTACTTATCCGTTTCTGGCCGACGATGCCAAAGGCGGATATACCGACTTTGAAGGCGATTTGGAACGTGTGGCCGAACAATTGACCGAACGCGGCTTTCATTCGGTTGAATTTATTACTACCCGAAACGGCGTGGAATTATTAGAAAAATACGCATCGTATCTGCACGAACAGGGTTTTGTAGTGACATTTGGTAGCGAGCATAACACGCCGGCCATGGAACCGATTGAACTTTTTGCCCGTAAAAACACTGCGCTTACTGAACGCTTGCAACAAATTAACTACGAAGGAGCCTGCGTAGTGGCTGCTCATCAACACCTTGTTGCTCAGGGTTTACGTGGGTATGTGGATGCAAAGGGAAATGCAGATCGTTCAAAAAGGCAGGAATTTATTGAATTGGGAAAAGAACTAATTGAAAATTTTTAGTTTTTTGCCACAAAGTCACTAAGACTCGAAGAATTTATCTTAGTGACTTTGTATCTTAGTGGCAATATAAAAATAATATAAAATGAATGCAGTATTCAACAGAATTTCTGAAGAAGAGGAAGAAATTGGAAAGGCTATTGTACATGCAGCTTATGTTGTACACAAAGAATTAGGTCCCGGGCTTCTGGAAAAAGTATACGAAATTTGTTTTTGTCATGTGTTGACTAAAATGGGCTATAAAGCAATTCGACAAGTTGAAGTTCCAATCGTTTTCGATGGAATTAAATTTGATGAGGGATTAAGATTAGATGTAATTGTCAATGACCTGGTGATATGTGAACTAAAAGCTGTTGAGACAGTAAACGCAGTTTGGGAAGCTCAGATTCTGAGTCATTTAAAATTGACAGGTAAGCGTTTGGGTTATTTAATAAACTTTGATGTGCCTTATATTAAAGATGGGATTAGAAGATTTGTAAAATAAAAGTATTTGTGTCTTAGTGCCTTCGTGGCAATAAAATATAATAAATGAAAGAAATTCAACAACTTATTGAAATATCGCAATTCTACGGCCGCGATAGCCGTTTTGTAATTGCCGGAGGTGGAAATACCTCGTATAAAAACGCTGAGAAAATGTGGGTGAAAGCCAGCGGTTCATCGTTGGCAACCATTACCGAAGAGGGTTTTGCTGTGCTCGATCGCGCTAAGCTAAACCTTATGTCCGACAAGGTTTACAGCACCAACGCGGCTGAGCGTGAAGAGCAGGTTAAAAATGATTTGGCGGATGCCACTATTAACAAAGGCAAACGTCCATCGGTGGAGACTTCCATGCATAACATTATTGATTATGCTTATGTGGTACACATGCATCCAACGTTGGTGAATGGGTTGATGTGTGCGCAAAATGCCGAAAGCGAACTGAAAAAACTATTCGGAGCCAAAGCATTGTATATTGAATATACTGATCCGGGCTATGTGCTTTTCAAAAAAGTGGAAGATGCCATCAAGGCATTTCGTGCTGAAGACGGAGCCGAACCTGCGGTTATCTGGTTGCAAAATCACGGAATATTCGTCGCGGCTAATAGTATTGAAGAAGTGAAAGTGCTTTATTCAAAAGTAATAGATACACTTGAAAAAGCGCTGAAATTTCCGGTTCCTGCTGAAGAGCGCGCCACTTGCAGCTGTACTGAACAAATTCTTCCTGCGCTACGCATGATGCTTTCGAATGATGGTTTGAAAACCCTGAAAGTGCGCAAGAATGCGCTGATAAAACATTTCTACGATACAGAAGAGGCGCAGGCGAAAATTGCCAGGCCGTTTACTCCCGATGCTATTGTGTATTGCAAATCGAACTATCTATTTAGCCCCCTAACCCCCACAGGGGGGGATGAAAAAAGCATCAACAGCTTTCTTGCTGATATAAAAGTTCTCATTGAAGATTTCACTCAAAAAAATGGTTATCCACCCAAAGTAATATTGATAAAAGGAATTGGATTGGTGGCAGTGGGCGATAATGCAGCTCAATGCGACATTATCCTGGATGTGTTTGAGGATGCCATGAAAATTGCCTATCTGTCTGAATCGTTTGGAGGACCACACCCGATGACACAGGCACAAATCGATTTTATTGATAACTGGGAAGTTGAAAATTATCGCCGTAGTGTGGCAGCCGGGGCGTCAAAAGGTCGTGCCGAGAACAAAACAATTATTGTAACAGGTGCTGCTCAGGGTTTTGGCGAAGGTATAGCCCGTTGCCTTTTGCAGGAAGGCGCCAATATTGTGGTGGCCGATATGAACGAAGTCGTTGGAAAAGCCACGGTGGAGCGTTTCAATACAATGGCGAAAAGTAATCGTGCTATCTTTGTGAAAACCAATGTAAGTGAAATTCCGAGCATCGAAAAGCTGGTGCACGAAACGGTGTGTAACTTCGGAGCAATCGACTGTTTTATCAGCAATGCCGGTGTGCTGCGTGCCGGAGGGCTGGACGATATGACGCCCGAAGATTTTGAATTTGTAACAAAAATCAACTACAACGCCTATTTTTACTGCACCAAAGTAGTAAGTCGCGTACAAAAGTTGCAAACCAAATATGCTTCGGCCGGTTATTATGCCGATGTTATTCAAATCAATTCCAAATCGGGCCTGCGTGGCAGCAAAGCTAATTTTGCTTATGCCGGCGGAAAATTCGGAGGCATAGGCCTTACACAATCCTTTGCATTGGAGCTGGCGCCTTACCGCATCAAGGTAAATTCCATTTGTCCGGGTAATTTCTACGAAGGTCCGCTCTGGAGCGACCCTGACAATGGTTTGTTTGTTCAGTATTTACGTGCAGGAAAGGTGCCGGGCGCTAAAACAATCGACGATGTAAAAGCGTTTTATCTGGCACAGGTGCCTATGCAAAAAGGTTGCTCTCCCGAAGATGTTACAAAGGGCGCTTTGTATCTGATGGAACAATGTGGCGAAACCGGACAGGCATTGCCGATTACCGGGGGGCAGGTGATGCTGAATTGATAGAGTTAAGAGCCAAGAGTCAAGAATCAAGAGCATAGAAACAAACAAAACCATCTTGATTCTTGGTTCTAAAATCTAAAATCTAAAATCTAAAAAAATGCAAACAACAGCAATCCGTTTATATGGTAAAAAGGACCTCCGGATGGAGGAATTTGAGTTACCGAAAATTAAAGATGATGAAATACTGGCAAAAGTGGTTTCTGATTCTTTGTGTATGTCATCGTACAAAGCTGCTACGCAGGCTACTGACCACAAACGTATACCAAATGATATAGCCGACAACCCGATTATTATCGGGCACGAATTTGCCGGTGAACTGGTAGAAGTGGGTGCTAAGTGGGCTGATAAATTCAGTGTGGGCGATAAGTTTTCGATACAGCCGGCCTTGTATTACGAGGATGGCCCTGTAGGTGTATTAAGTGCGCCCGGCTATAGTTATCGATACATTGGTGGCGATGCTACTTATGTTATTATTCCGAAGGAAGTAATGGAGAAAGACTGCCTGCTTGCCTACAAAGGCGAAGGTTATTATCCGGCTTCGCTGGCTGAACCGCTTTCGTGTGTAATAGGCGCTATGCATGCCAATTACCATACTACTCCGGGTAGCTATGTGCATAAAATGGACATAGTTGATGGTGGTAAAATGGCTATTTTAGCGGGCGTAGGCCCGATGGGGCTGGCTGCCATTAATTATGTGCTACGCCGCGACGACCGCAAACCATCTGTTTTGGTGGTAACCGATGTGGACCAAACCCGTCTCGACCGTGCTGCACAGTTTTACAGCGTCGAATTTGCCGCTTCGCGTGGTATCGATTTAAAATATATCAATACCGGCAAAATGGAAAATCCGGTGGAAGAATTGAAAGCGATTACCGGCGGATACGGATACGACGACGTGTTTGTATTTGCGCCTGTAAAACCGGTGGTAGAGCAGGGCGATGCCATCCTGGCATTCGATGGCTGTCTGAATTTTTTTGCTGGTCCGAGCGACCCGAATTTCAGTGCTACATTTAATTTCTACAACGTACATTATGCTTACACGCATGTGGTAGGTACCAGTGGTGGAAATACCGACGATATGGTGGAGGCGCTGGATATGATGAGTAAAGGACTTGACCCTGCCGGGCTGGTAACGCATATTGGTGGTTTGGGAGCTGTCATTGAAGCTACCAAACACCTGCCTGAAATTCCGGGTGGCAAAAAGCTGATTTATACGCATATCAATATGCCTTTAACGCCGATTGCTGATTTCGAAAAACTGGGCGAAACCAATGAAGTATACAAAACACTGGCGCAAATGTGCGCTGCAAATCTGGGGCTCTGGAGCGTGGAGGCCGAAAGCTATTTGCTGGCCAACGCCGATAAATTATAATATTTACTTTTCAAACAGCCCCATTCTACACTCTTTTCGGA
>JBLIZK010000265.1:0-2974 GCA_048859825.1 Paludibacter sp. | reverse complement strand
GGCCATTTCGCAGTCCGCATCATACTATTTCGGATGTAGCGTTAGTAGGAGGAGGTGCCTTTCCGCAGCCGGGCGAAATTTCGCTGGCGCATAACGGAGTGTTGTTTCTGGATGAATTGCCTGAATTTAAGCGTACCGTTTTAGAGGTGATGCGACAGCCTTTGGAAGACCGGAAAATTTGTATTTCCAGGGCTAAGTTCAGCATCGAATATCCGGCAAGTTTTATGCTTGTGGCTTCTATGAATCCTTGTCCCTGTGGTTATTACAATCATCCTGAAAGAGAATGTGTCTGTGGTTCAGGAGTAGTTCAAAAATATTTAAGCCGGATATCAGGTCCGCTTTTAGATCGAATTGATATCCACATTGAAATAGTGCCCGTTCCGTTCGAAAAACTGGCTGAAATGAAAGATGCTGAACCTAGTTCGGCAGTACGCGAACGTGTTATGAAGGCCCGAAAAGTTCAGGAAGTCCGTTTTGCCGATGAAAAAGGGGTGTATTGTAATGCACAGATGTCGTCGAAACAAATGAAGATTTATGCTCAGATAGATAAACCCGGGTCGGAATTGCTGAAAAATGCCATGCAACGATTGAACCTGTCGGCGCGTGCTTATGACCGAATTATAAAGGTATCGCGTACCATTGCCGATTTGGAAGAATCAGAACATATACAATCGCATCATATTGCTGAGGCGATTAATTATCGAAACCTCGATAGAGAGGGTTGGGCGGGATAGTTGGAGTTGATTTTTAAACAGAATTACAGAAAAGAGAGTGAATGAATAATTGATTGTTGAATGAAGAAAGTATTAATTATCACCTATTATTGGCCGCCATCGGGAGGTGCGGGAGTGCAACGCTGGTTAAAGTTTGCCAAATACTTACCTCAGTATGGCTGGGAGCCTATTATATACACACCTGAAAATCCTGATTTTGCCATTGAGGATGCCAGTTTGATGAAGGACGTAGCCCCCGGCCTCCAGGTGCTGAAAAGCACCATTTGGGAGCCGTACGAGTTGTATAAAATGCTTATTGGTAAAAAGGGACAGAAAGTAAATGTGTCGTTCGCCGAAGGCTCAAAGAAGCAGGGACGTATACATAAATTTGCTTTGGCTTTGCGCGGAAATCTTTTGATTCCTGATCCGCGCTGTTTCTGGATTAAGCCTTCGGTAAAACTACTACGAAAATACCTGCGAGAACATCCGGTTGACGCGATTATAAGCACAGGTCCGCCACACTCAATGCATATAATTGGCCGGGAGCTTCATCGGCATACAGGTATTCCCTGGTTAGCCGACTTCAGGGATCCCTGGACTAATATCGATTTTTATAAAGAGTTGAATTTAACCCGGATAGCCGATAAGTTGCACCGCCGTGCCGAGAAAAGTGTGTTGCAACAGGCGAATATAGTGGTAAGCGTAACACCTACCTGGTGTGATGATTTAGCTAAAATTGCTGATAGAACAGTGGATTTGGTTCACAATGGATACGATGAAGATGATGTGGTTAGAACCGATAAGGCGATACAGGCCGGATTTTCAATTGTACATATTGGCAGCATTAATGCTGCTCGTAATCCGAAGGTACTTTGGAAAGCATTATCAGAATTGGTAATTGATAAACCCGAATTGGCAAAAGAGATGAAAATCAGATTTGTGGGAAATGTTGAACCGGTAGTACTTACTACAATCGATGAGATGAAACTTGGTGCATATGTCGAAAAAGTGGGCTATTTACCTCATGCCGATGCTATCGCCTTTCAGCAAACATCTCCGGTACTATTATTGCTTATAAATAATACGCCTAATGCAAATGGGATATTAACCGGTAAGTTTTACGAATACATGGCCTCGGAGCGTCCAATACTCGTTATAGGGCCTAAAAACAGTGATGTGGAAAACCTGGTGAATGAGACACAATGCGGAGTATTGGTTGATTTTGATGATGTGGAAGGAATGAAACAGGCTGTATTAGATTTGTTTGAAATATATAAAAAGGGAGAACTAAAGCCAAAATCGACCAATTATCAGCAATATTCACGAAAAGCACAATGCGGGATATTAGCCGAATTGTTAAACAAAATGAAAGTCTGAAACGAAAGTGTAAACAGGATTTTCAATATTATTAAAATGAAAAATCCTGTTTGCAATTAATCTCTGATTTTAAAGTTTTACCCCGTAAGCTAAATCACCTGCATCGCCCAAACCGGGAATGATATAGGAATGGTCGTTGAGTTCAGGGTCGATTGCTGCGCACCACAATGTAATACCCATACCGGCAAATGTTTTTTTGATGTATTTTACGGCCTGCTTACTGGCAATAACCGTTGCAATGTGTACGTTTGCAGGTGTCCCTTTTGTTAGCAGCGCTCCGTATGCCAATTCCATCGAGCCTCCTGTTGCCAGCATTGGGTCGGTAATAATCAGCGTTTTGCCATTCAGGTCGGGCGAAGCAATGTATTCAATGTGAATATCAAATTTCAGTGCATCTTTGTATTTCCGGTAGGCCGATACAAATGCATTTTCAGCGTGGTCAAAATAGCTCAGAAAGCCCTGATGAAATGGTAAACCTGCACGGAGGATGGTAGAAATAACTATTTTTTCGTTGATAACGTTTGTGGGCGCAATGCCAAGAGGTGTTTTTACATCTTCGTTTTCGTAATGTAGTTTCTTGCTTATTTCATAAGCCATTATCTCGCCTATTCGCTCAATGTTTCTACGAAAACGCATGGAGTCATGCTGAATATCGACCGAACGAATTTCTTTTAAATAATGATTTAATACGGAATTGTTATCCGATAAGTTGATAATTTGCATATGGAATGGATTGAATTTGTTATACTTATATTAATTGATTCCGGATTGTGATTTTTGCTGAATAATTTTTTATTTTGAGTAATACAAGGCTATTTGTTCTAATTCAGTTAACTTTAAATTCCACATGAAATTTAAAAACTGTTGATAATCCTTCGGATGAT
>JBLIZK010000264.1:0-9654 GCA_048859825.1 Paludibacter sp. | reverse complement strand
AACTTTATTGTTGGAAAAAGGTAAATAAACTTTATTGATATATAATCAAGAAGGCTGTATCTCATTCTGATACAGCTTTTTTATCCTAAAAAAAAACGCAAAGCAGGTGAATTTTACCGCTTTGCGTTTTATTTTTACTGAATAGGATTCCTTACCAGAAATACATGTAGAAAGCCACACAGAATGCAACCACACCAAGCGATGCTATTACATCCCATTTGTTCCAACTCTGACGAATCAGGTGTTTGTAATCGCCGGTAAAGGTAATTGCTTCAATTTGTTGAGCAGTTGGTTTTGGTGTAAAGAACGAAACCACAGCCATCATTATCATAATGAATACCAATAACCAGATTTCGAAAATTAACCAGTTTGTTTGCCAGAACCATGTAGTTGATTCCCAAAAACCTCCTGTCATTACATCCTTGCCACTATTAGTCAGAATATTTGTAAGTAAACGCACCATACCCAACAAAAAGCCTACAATCATACCAGCCTCACCAGCTTTGGGCGTGATTTTCTTTGAGAAAATACCCAAAACAAACACAGCCACCATAGCAGGTGCCAGCAAGGATTGAATACCTTGCAAGTAATCGTACAAACTACCTAAACTCATCATTACCGGTATCCACACAATACCCAAAACAACCACCACAATAGTAGCAATACGTCCGGTTAACACATAAGTAGCTTCGCTCTTATTTTTAAACATTGGTTTATAGAAGTCCTCGGTAAATAAAGTAGCACACGAGTTAAAGAATGCAGCCAATGAAGCAACCAAAGCCGAAATAAAACCAATTGTTACAATGCCTTTCACGCCGGCAGGTAATACAAATTTCACCATCGAGCCAAATGCCGTATCAGGGTCCTCCAACGTAAAACCACTGTCAGGACGAGCCGCTAAAGCAGCCGCAACCATACCAGGAATAAGGAACATAAAAACAGGCAATAATTTAAAATATCCGGCAGCAATTGTACCTCTGCGGGCACGTTTCATCACTACATCGTTGGCTTCACCTTTAGTTTGTCCGAGTACACGTTGTACAATGTGCTGGTCGGTAGCCCAATACCAGAAACCGATAATTGATGCACCAATAAACACCCAGAAACCGGGATAATCATCGTAAAGAGGGTCACCTGTTTCGAAGTGAAACATATGATTTGTACCATAGGCAACACCATCGGCACCTACATTTAATGTGCGTGCATGTTCCATCATTGCATTCCAACCATTTGCAATGCTACCATCGCCAAGTGCCGACAAACCTAAAAACAGAACAAGGAATGAACCTAAGATAAGAATAGGAGTTTGTATGGCCGATAAGGTCATTACCCCTTTCATTCCGCCCAAAACAGTAAAAATACCTGTCAATACTATAAGCCCGATAGCACCATACCAAAATGGCAAACCAAGCAAACTTTCCATAAATATACCACCAGTAAATGCTGTTACACTTACTTTGGTAAGTACATAGGCAATTAACGTAATAATAGACAGCCATGATCCTGTAGCCGGCGTATAACGGGCTTTCAGGAAGTCGGGCATGGTTATAATTTTACCTAACTTATTGTTCATTAGCTGATAAAAAGGCACAAAAAGCCATCCCAGGATAAGAATCATCCATCCCTGCATTTCCCAGTGAGCCATACCAACCCCCGCTTTAGCGCCGGTTCCGGCTAAGCCCACTAAGTGTTCCGAACCAATATTGGCCGCAAAAATAGCAGCACCTATGATGTACCATGGCTCACCTTTTCCAAAAAGATAATCTTCACTGTTGGCTCCCTGCTGCATCCGCTTATCCTTTTGTACCGAACGCCAAACGGCCCAACTTACGGCCACTATACCTACTGCGATTATCACCCAGTCGAGCCAAATAAATTCATTTGAATTCCAATTCATAATATTAAAAAAGTATTATATAATTTAAGAGAATAATTCTTTTTCGGTAAGCTGACCTAATTTGATATAGTTTTTATATAGCTCAGCATATAATTTGTGGTTTTCCTCATTCGGATAGAATTCTTTGGCAAAACCCTGCCCCATAGCAATTTGTGCATCCTCAACCTTTGCATATACACCGGCAGCCACAGCAGCAAACATAGCCGTACCAAAAGCACAAGCCTGTTCAGCCTTCGCAACTTTAATTGGCATATTCAATACATCCGAAAGAGTTTGCATTACAAACGGCGATTTGAGCGAAATACCTCCAATTCCAATTATTTCTTTTATTTCAACTCCGTTTTCGATAAAACGATCCACAATAGCTTTAGAGCCATAAGCCGTAGCTTCAACCAACGCACGGAAAATAAGAGGCGCAGAGCTTCCAAGGTTTAATCCGGTAATCGTTCCTTTAACCTTTTGATTTGCATCCGGCGTACGACGACCGTTCATCCAATCCGTAGCCAAAACAGTCGATTCGCTTACCGGAACTTTTGCCGCTTCGATTGAAAGAGCCGGAATAATCTGATCCAATGTTTCGTCAATCAGTTTTTGTTTTGTCACTTCATCAATCAATGTAGATTTAGCCAGAATATTTTCAACTGGCCATGCTACTACACGTTTAAACCATGCGTAGATATCGCCGAAGGCCGACTGACCTGCTTCTAATCCAATCATACCCGGAATAACAGAACCATCAACCTGTCCGCAAATACCCGGAATCAACTTATGCCCCATTTCTTCGTAACTCGACACCATGATGTCGCAGGTAGAAGTACCAATGATACGAACCAATGCACCCTGTTTCACTTCGGCACCAACAGCACCCATATGAGCATCGAAGGCTCCAACAGCTACAGCTACGTTTGTTGTTAAACCCAAACGAGCAGCCCATTCCTCGGTCAGATTACCTACCTTGGTATCGCTCGCACAAGTTTCGGTGTAAAGTCTGTCGCGTAAACCAGCTAATACAGGGTCGAGGGCAACTAAAAATTCTTCGGAAGGTAAACCACCCCATTGCTCCAACCACATGGCTTTATGGCCTGACGCACAACGGCTACGAAACATGTTTTCAGGCTTTTCGGTACCTGTAATTAAAGCAGGCATCCAGTCGCAATGTTCTACTGCCGAGTAGGCCGCCGCACGTACTTTTTCGTCGGCACGCAAAACATGCAATGCTTTTGCCCAAAACCATTCGGATGAATAAATACCACCTTCGTACGAAGTATAATCGGTATCCCACTTTCCGGCAAGTTCGTTAATTTCTTCAGCCTCTTTAATGGCAGTATGATCTTTCCATAACACGAACATGGCGTTTGGGTTTTCGGCAAATTCAGGTAACATTGCCAATGGAGTACCATTTTTATCGGTAAATACAGGCGTACTTCCGGTGGTATCAAAACCGATACCCACTACATTTTCGGCAGTACCAGCCGGACATTTACTCAATGCATCTTTTACTGTATATTCCAGTACATCAATATAATCCTGCGGGTGCTGACGATACTGATTGGCAGTTGGGACACAGTATTTTCCTTCCATCCATCGCGGATAGTATTTTACAGAAGAAGCTAATTCCTCGCCTGTTTCGGCATTTACAACAACGGCACGGGCCGAGTCGCTACCATAGTCTAATCCAATAACGTATTTCATTTTAGTATGTAGTTTACAGTCGGCAGTTTGCAGTTTGCAGTCAGCTATATTTTTACTGTCAACTGCAAACTAAATACTGCCTACTATTTTTTATCTTAGCGCTTTATTAAGCATATAATAAACTTCGTTGTTTCTCAAATCCTGACGGAACTGACGGATAGTTGTATCCTTGTCGATAATCAACAATTCGATATCGGCAATTTCAGCATAATCTTCCATCATCTCAGTAGTCAATGAGAATGAGAAACAAGAGTGGTGCGTACCTCCTGCAAGAATCCATGCACCAGCTCCGATTTCGAAGTTAGGCATTGGTTTCCACAAAGCACAAGCCACCGGAAGTTTAGGTAATGCCTGTGGTTTAACCACTTCAACTTCGTTTACAATCATACGGAAGCGGTTACCCATATCCACAATAGTTGTAGCGATACCTTGTCCTTCGTGCGCCTGGAACACCAAACGTGCACAAGTACCAGAATCGCCAATACCCAGATAATGAACTTCAACACGGGGTTTGTTGCCGGCAATGTCAGGGCTGATTTCCAACATGTGCGATTGAAGAACTGTACTGTTTTCGCCATCGAAGTTCAATGTATAGTCTTCAAGGAACGACTGTCCGCCAGGAAGATCGTGACCCATCACCCACAAAGTACGAACCAGGGCAGCCGATTTCCAGTCGCCTTCAGCTCCGAAACCATAACCTTCGGCCATCAAACGTTGCGAAGCAAAGCCCATCAACTGCTTCATGCCCTCCAATTCATTGAAGCTGGTAGTAAATGCTTTTGCGCCCTTATCCTGCAGGAAACGACGAAGTCCGATTTCCTGAGCAGCCGCATCGCGTACAAACTGATGTTTGTCCGCACCTTTTTTGCTATCGGCAGCAAAGTCGTAAATTTTTTCGTATTCAGCTACCAAAGCATCAATTTCGGCCTCGGTTACTGCATTTACATAAGGAACCAGCTTGGCAATAGGAGCATTGTCCACGTGATAACCCAAACGGATTTCAGCTTCCACTTTGTCGCCATCAGTTACAGCTACATTGTTCATATTATCGCCAAAACGGATGATCAACATATTCTGTGAGTCAGCCCAACCGGCACAAACGCGCATCCATCCCGAAATTTTAGCGTGAGTAGAAGCATCTTTCCAGTAACCTACCACCACTTTACGGGGTTTGCGCAAACGGCTGGTAATGTGACCAAATTCGCGGTCGCCATGAGCCGATTGATTCAGATTCATGAAATCCATGTCAATTTCGTTCCATGGAATTTCTTTGTTGTATTGAGTATGCAGGTGCAACAGTGGTTTTTTGTAATCCATCAAACCATGAATCCACATTTTTGCAGGCGAGAAAGTGTGCATCCACGTAATCATACCAATACATTTAGTATCACCATTGGCAGCACGCATAATTTCAGCAATTTCCGACGATGAATTAGCAGTACCTTTATAAACCACTTTTACCGGAAGGTTACCGGAATCGTTCAGACCTTTTACCATTTCATTTGAGTGTGCATCTACCTGAGTAACAGCATCACCACCATAAAGAAGTTGCGCTCCTGTAATGAACCAAACTTCGTAATTTTCAAATTTGAATTCCATGATCATTCTTTTTTATAACCCCTAGCCCCTAAAGGGAATAAGAGTTTGAATAGTTAATTATTGTTTTGAATTTATTTTATATTGTAAGCCCCTTTAGGGGTTTGGGGTCATTGTCCGTAATATGCATTGGGCCCATGCTTACGCATAAAGTGTTTGGTAATCATGTGTTGATTCATTTTCAACAGCGGATTAACCTGATAAGCAATAGAAGCCATTTTGGCACATTGTTCCATTACCACAGCATTGTGTACTGCATCGTGTGCATCTTTTCCCCACGAAAACGGCCCGTGATTGCAAACCAATACGCCCGGCACATGTACAGGATTTATGCCTTCAAAGCGCTCTACAATTACATTCCCCGTTTCTAATTCATAAGCTCCTTCCACTTCGGCCTGTGTCATCATACGCGTGCAGGGAATTGCCTGTGCAAAGTAATCAGCATGAGTAGTGCCAATATTGGGGATATCCACACCAGCCTGTGCCCAGGCTGTAGCGTAAGTAGAGTGAGTATGTACTACGCCTCCAATTTCGGGAAACGATTTGTAAAGTACCAAATGTGTAGCAGTATCTGATGAAGGTTTTAGATTTCCTTCAATAACTTTTCCATCCAAATCCACAACCACCATGTGCTCCGCCTTCATCTCGTCGTACGAAACGCCCGAAGGCTTTATAACCACTAATCCGCTTTCGCGATCAATTGCGCTTACATTTCCCCAGGTAAAAATAACCAAACCATGGTTTACCAGGTCGATATTTGCTTTAAATACGTTTTCTTTTAATGCTTCTAACATCTTATTATTTTTTTATTAAATAACTACAAACCCTTAAAGGGGAGCTATGTTACTCCTGTTTTATTTTTGTTTCGTTTTGCCCTTTTCAATAAACGTAGAAATTAACACATTGCCGTAAAAATGACATTTGCTATTCTACAAACTGCGTATAATACTGGATTCATTATTACAATGAGAAATGCATTCCCTGCTCCAGGAGCTGGTCATATTTCTGTTTGTTGAATTTATAATAATAAGCCCCTTTCTTTGAACTGGCTTTATCTTTCACATCCATTTTCTCGAGAATATCCATACTTAGTAATTTTTTTCTGAAATTACGTTTATCAATATTCTCCTGATAAATTGACTCATACAAACTTTGTAAAGTTGGCAGTGTAAACATTTCGCTCAATAAATTAAACCCAATTGGTTTAATAGCTGCCCGTCTTTGCAATTGCTTTATTGTATCGCTCACCATTTTATTATGGTCGAAAACCAGTTGAGGCAGTTCGGTAATTTTAACCCACCGCGCATCAAACTTGGCAGCCAGCGAAGTATCAAACTTATCAAAGTTAACCAGCGCATAATAAGCTACAGAAACTACGCGTTCACCTAAATCGCGGCCGGGTTCACCATATGCTCCCACTTGTTCCAGATAAATGTTATCAATTCCGGTAAACTCACCTACCACACGTACTGCAGCCTGCTGAACGCTTTCTGTGGCATTCACAAATCCTCCCATCAACGACCACTCACCTTTCATCGGCTCAAAAGGGCGCTTAGCCAACAGCACATGCAATTCATTCTCGCGAAACCCAAGAATTATGCTATCTACCGCAACTAAAAACTTATCTTTATTACTATAATGTGAACTAAACATTTTTAATCTTTATAAACCAGATACATACTAAATGATTGATATAAAACCCATTACACCAATCAGGTTAATATTATTATTTTTGGCATTATTTTAAGTGTAAAGAAAACACTTGTTTTCGAAAAACTGATTCACTAAAACATGTTTTACAACACATTATTTACAAAGTCAGACAAAACAAAACAGAATAATTCAAACATTTTTATTAAAAAAAAACGCAACCGAAATAAACCTTTTTGATGTACAGTTGTTATGAATACTGAAAACTAATTATTCAAAACAAGTTAAACTATTAAATAAAAACAAAGATTTATGGCAGATGATCCAGTAATTTGTACATGCCTTGATATGTGCAAAAGTGAAATTGTAGAAGGCATTCGTACACACAAATGCAAAACAGTTGAAGAAGTTGGCGAAGCAATAGAAGCAGGTGCAGTTTGCGGAAGTTGCGTTGACGATATTCAGGAAATTCTTGACGAAGAAAATGCATAAAAAACAAATTTTCAGTTACTTAAAGGAGGCATAGTCCTCCTTTTTTTATTGATATATTTACAGAACAACAGAAAATATATATCTTTGCAGTCGCTTTTGCGGTGTGGACTGCAAAACGTGTGCTTGAATACCACGTAAAAAACAAGAAGAAAATGAAAAAACAAGTCTCCGTTGCCTTTATGGTAGCCGGCATGCTTTTTACTGTATGCCTGATTATTGCCAACATTGTTGAGCAAAAACTAATTCAGATCGGCCCTATCGAAGCCACAGCCGGCCTGCTGATTTTCCCCGTATCGTACATTGTAAACGACCTGATAGCCGAAGTGTGGGGCTACCGAAAAGTGCGTTTAATAATTTGGAACGGCTTTTTAATGAACTTTTTAGCCGTGCTGATTTTTAAATTCAGCATATGGGCTCCGGGTTCGGCCAATTTTACACATCAGGATGCATTTGCATTGGTATTGGGCAATACCGAGCGTATTGTTATTGCCAGTTTTATTGCATTTTTGTTTGGTGCTTTCCTTAACGCATTTGTAATGAGCAAAATGAAAATTATGCAACGAGGACGCGGGTTTTCCATACGCGCCATCGTTTCCACACTTGTGGGTGAAGGTGCCGACTCATTGGTATTTTTCACTATAGCATTTGGAGGCGTAATACCAACCGACGATTTGCTGATGCTCATGCTTACTCAAACTGGAATGAAAACAGCCTATGAAATTATAGCTTTACCAATCACAAATCTGATTGTAAAATGGGTTAAAAAACGTGAGCAAACCGATGTTTTCGACGAAAACATATCGTACAACCCTTTAAAAATAAACGAAATTTAAAAACCTCCTGTTTTATTTAAGCACATACCTAAGGCAAGCTGTAACTTTTTAGTTACGGCTTGCCTTTGTTTTATCGATAATCTGTATATTTGTGTTCAAAATCTTATTTTGATACTATGGAAAACGAAGAAAAACGTTTAACCATTCGCGAATGGAGCGAAGACGATCGCCCTCGCGAGAAAATGGCCCGCAAAGGTGCACAATCCTTATCCGATGCCGAATTACTAGCCATTTTAATTGGTTCAGGTAACAAAAATGAATCGGCAGTAGAACTTTCGAGGCGAATTATGCGCGAATGTGGCGACAATATTAATGTGTTGGCCCGCTTATCAATCCCCGACTTGTGTAAACGGTTTAAGGGTATTGGCGAAGCAAAAGCCATCAGTATAATGGCAGCGTTAGAGCTTGGTAAACGGCGAAAAACAAGCGAAGTTCTCGAACGGAAGAAAATTACTTCGAGTGTGGATTTATTCGAATTGTTTGAACCATTGCTGATTGACTTAACGCACGAAGAATTTTGGGTAGCTTTGCTCGATGGAGCCAACAAAGTGATAGAAACACGCCGGTTAACGCAGGGAGGGCAGCAACAAACCATTGTTGACATACCCATTTTACTGCGATTAGCATTGGAGAAATCGGCTCTGGCAGTAGCTGTAGCACACAATCATCCTTCGGGGCAAAACAAAGCCAGCCAGGAGGACATAAAAATAACGCATCGCGTAAAACAAGGATGCGATGCTGTTGGCATACGTTTCCTCGACCATATTATTATTGCACAGGGAAGGTATTACAGCTTTTCCGACGAAGGAAAAATCTGATGATTTAAATAGCAGTATACGTAAATCAGTTATACAACACACACATAAAATAACAAACACTTCAACCTATTAAAAATGAATTTATTAGAAGTTAAAAATGTAGTAAAACAATATGCAGGCCACCGGGCACTCGATGGAGTAAGTCTGGAGGTTCCCGATAACTCGGTTTATGGCCTTTTGGGCCCGAACGGTGCAGGCAAAACCACTTTAATACGTATAATTAATTGCATTACAGCTCCTGATAGCGGAGAAGTTTTGCTTAATGGCCGGAAACTCACTCCCGAGGATGTTCGACACATTGGCTATCTGCCCGAAGAAAGAGGGCTGTATAAAAAAATGAAAATTGGTGAACAGGCATTATATCTGGCCCAACTTAAGGGAATGAGCAAAAACGATGCCCTGAAAGCCCTGAAATACTGGTTCGAAAAATTTGAGATTCAAACCTGGTGGGATAAAAAGGTAGAAGAACTATCAAAAGGAATGGCCCAAAAAGTTCAGTTTATCACCACCATTTTACACGATCCGAAATTATTAATTTTCGACGAACCATTCAGTGGATTCGATCCCGTAAACGCTGATTTATTGAAGCGTGAAATACTGGAGCTGCGCGACAAAGGCGCAACCATCATTTTTTCGACACACAACATGGGTACCGTTGAGGATTTGTGCGAAAACA
>JBLIZK010000263.1:0-4863 GCA_048859825.1 Paludibacter sp. | reverse complement strand
GCGACGAAGGTGGTTTTGCTCCTAACCTTGCAGGTGGAACTGAAGAAGCTTTGGAATCAATCCTTACAGCCATCAAAAACGCTGGTTACACTCCGGGCTCTGATGTTACTATCGGTTTGGACTGTGCTTCATCTGAATTCTACAAAGGTGGTGTTTACGACTACTCAAAATTCGAAGGTCCTAACGGCAAAAAACGCAGCTCAGCTGAGCAGGTTGATTACCTTGCTGAATTGATCGCTAACTACCCTATCGATTCTATCGAAGATGGTATGGGCGAAGGCGACTGGGATGGCTGGAAACTTTTGACCGAAAAAATCGGTTCAAAATGTCAGTTAGTAGGCGACGATTTATTTGTAACTAACGTTGAATACCTGAAAAAAGGTATCGACATGGGATGTGCAAACTCTATCCTTATCAAAGTTAACCAAATTGGTTCACTTTCTGAAACTTTGGATGCAATTGAAATGGCACACCGCGCAGGTTATACTTCAGTAACTTCACACCGTTCAGGCGAAACTGAAGATGCAACAATTGCTGATATTGCTGTAGCAACTAACTCAGGACAGATTAAAACTGGTTCATTGAGCCGCTCTGACCGTATGGCTAAATACAATCAATTACTTCGTATTGAAGAAGAATTGGGCGATTTAGCAGTTTATGGGTATAAAAAATAAGCTCAGAATTAATTCTTGTCAGTTTTTTATGCTGACATGACAAAATATCAAGGCTGTCTGACATATCAGGCAGCCTTGTTTGTTTTAGATATCAATATTTTTAACATTTTAGATATGTTAATTTAAACAGGCGTTAACACGAAAAATCATTCTGTTAAATTTCACCAAATAACTGTATTTTGACAACTCTGAGGAACACTTTTTGAATAATTTAGCGTTGTAAACATGAAAATTGATATTAAATAATAAAAGAATTATCATTCAATCAAACAAATAATTTAAATCCTTATGAAAGTTACTCAACGTACAAAAATTCTGGGGCTATTTGCTGCTGTAGTACTTGTTAGCGTAGCCACCAACCTTACAACCAACCGCATTGTCAATCATCCAACCAGTGCCGGGTACTTCGACAATCAAAGTGTTCCGGCCAGCTATGCCGCGATATCAAAAGCTCCACGAGCACTTGATACCGATTTCACATTGGCTGCCGAGTTATCAATTAACGCCGTAGTACACGTAAAAACGAAAACACCTGTTCAAATACAACAAGGTTTTGGTGGTGGATTTATGGATCCGTTTGAATTCTTTTTTGGACCACAACAGCGACCACAACAACGTCAGCAAGAAGCTCCCATGCAGGAAGGTTCCGGTTCAGGAGTTATTATTTCGCCTGATGGATATATAGTTACTAATAATCATGTGATAGACAAATCAAAAGAAATTGAAGTAGTGTTAAACGATAAACGTTCATTCAAAGCTAAACTGGTAGGTACCGATCCGAATACCGACATTGCATTACTGAAAATTGAGGCTGAAAAACTTCCGGTAATTATTTTCGGAAATTCTGATTCAATAAAAGTAGGCGAGTGGGTATTGGCAGTAGGAAATCCGTTTAATCTGACATCAACCGTTACTGCAGGAATTGTAAGCGCTAAAGCCCGTAACATTAATATTATAAGCACTCAAATGAAAATTGAGTCGTTTATACAAACCGACGCAGCTATTAACCCGGGCAACAGCGGTGGAGCTCTGGTAAATACAAAAGGCGAATTAATTGGTATAAACACTGCAATTGCATCACAAACAGGCTCTTATGCAGGATACGGTTTTGCAGTGCCTGCAAGTATTGTAAAAAAAGTGGTAACCGATATTCGCGAATATGGTTTTGTACAACGCGCAGTATTGGGTGTTAGCATGCAGGAAATAACCAGCGAATTGGCAAAAGAAAAAGGCCTGAAATCAATGGAAGGTGCCTATGTAGCCGAAGTAGTTGAAAATAGTGCAGCAGACAAAGCCGGAGTTAAAAAGGGTGATGTGATATTGAAAGTGAATAATGTTGAAATAAAATCCTCATCTCAGCTTCAGGAACAAATAGGACGATATAGTCCGGGCGACAAAGTAGCACTTACTGTTTTACGCGAAAATAAAACCATAGTGCTTAATGCCGAATTAAAAAACCGACAAGGTAGTAGTAAAGCACTTACATCGGAAGCCGATATTGATATTTTGGGTGCTGAATTCAAAGAAATCAGCAACAAATTAAAAGACCAGTTCCAGTTGGATTATGGAATGGAAGTAAAATCAATCAGCAAAGGTAAACTCCAGGAGGCCGGAATCAAAGAAGGATTTGTAATTGTAAAAATCAACAATCAGGCAATTCGAAGCATTGACGATATAAAAGAAGTATTAGCGGAAGCTATGAATACAAATGACAAGTTCAAAGTACTCAATATTGCTGGTGTATATCCAAATGGAAAAGTAGCCTATTATGCAGTAAACCTTGCCGAATAGTAAGTTTATAATACCATTACACATAATAACAACTATCCTGAAATAGAAGGATAGTTGTTATTTTTTAAGTACTTTATATAAAACATGGTCTGTTTAAAAACAAAACAAATTGATTATCTGTTATCAATCAAACTCACACATAATACAGTTTGCCCGGGATGTATTACCCACATTCAGGTTGCCTGAATTTCCGATTTTGTATATTGAAATAAAAGTATTAATTTTGCACGCTAATTTTTGATACAATAATGAGACAACTAAAGATTACTAAATCGATTACTAATCGAGAGAGTGCGTCACTTGACAAGTACTTGCAAGAGATTGGTCGCGAAGACCTTATCACCGTTGAAGAGGAAGTAGAACTTGCTCAACGCATACGAAACGGCGACCGCATAGCCCTCGAAAAGTTAACACGCGCGAATTTACGCTTCGTGGTATCGGTTGCAAAACAGTATCAAAATCAAGGCCTTAGCCTACCAGACCTTATTAACGAAGGAAATCTTGGTTTGATAAAGGCTGCCGAAAAGTTTGATGAAACACGTGGTTTTAAATTCATTTCGTATGCGGTGTGGTGGATTCGTCAGTCAATTTTACAAGCATTGGCTGAGCAATCGCGTATTGTACGTTTACCACTGAATCAGGTTGGTTCGTGGAACAAAATCAACAAAGCCTTCTCTAAATTCGAGCAGGAAAATGAACGTCGTCCATCGCCCGAAGAGCTGGCCGAACAGTTGGACATACCGGTTGATAAAATTGCGGATACCATGAAGGTTTCAGGTCGTCATATCTCCGTAGATGCTCCATTTGTTGAAGGTGAAGACAACAGTTTGCTTGACGTAATGATTAATGACGATTCGCCGAATGCCGACCGTGTTTTAATAAATGAATCATTATCAAAGGAAATTGAACGCGTATTAACCAATACACTTTCTGATCGTGAGAAGGATATCGTTAAAAAATTCTTCGGAATTGGTGTTACAGAAATGACACTGGAAGAAATTGGTGATGAATTTGGTTTAACGCGTGAACGCGTTCGCCAGATCAAGGAAAAAGCCATCCGCAAACTGCGTCCGAATTCAAAAAGCAAATTATTAAAAGGATTCCTTGGTTAATTCTTTGATAAAATGATATAAAAGAGGGGCATTACTTAAACTAGTAATACCCCTCTTTTATACCCGGACTTTTTATAAATTTTCGTCTATCAATTTAATTTTTTCTTCAATCAGCTTACTTTCATCTTTCAACGATTCAATTTTCCGTTCCATTTCCTTAATTACTCCCCCACCCTTTTTCGAGTTTGAACTAAAAAATCCGATATTGTTTTCGTAAGTTGCAATTTCTGATTTCAGGTGTTCGTAGGCACGTACCAACTTTTCTCTTTCACGGTAAAGCTTATTCTCGCCCTTACCGGTCATATCCTTCAGATTGGTTTTAAAATTCTCAATACGACGTTGCGATGCATCAATATTTAATTTAGCATAAAGTTCATCAACTGCCGAACGATATTCTTTGTACACTTTGTCTTTCTCTTTAAACGGAACATGGCCCACAGCTGCCCAATCATTCATTAAAGATTTTATGGTAGATTGTGCAGCCGCTAAATCAGTTAAGTCTATCGATTTTATCTGCTCAATAATATCACGTTTTTTCTGTAAATTATCGCTTTCAACCGACTTCTGACTGCTCATATTTTTACCTTTTTGTTCAAAAAAGTAATCGCAGGCACTTACAAATCGTTTCCAAAGTTCATCGGACATTTTTTTACTTACAGGCCCAACATTTTTCCAATCCTTTTGCAATTGAATCAGTTTATCAGATGTAGCTTTCCAGTCAGTACTATCTTTCAGTAATTCAGCTTGTTCGCACAACTGTTTCTTTTTCTCAAGATTTTCGTTCTGAATATTTTTCGAAGTTTTATAAAACTCATTTTTGGCAGCAAAGAAACTATCGCAGGCGCTTCTGTAACGCTCAAAAAGTTGCTGATTTACCTTTTTAGGAGCATAACCTAGTGTTCGCCATTCTTCCTGAAACGAAAGTATCGTTTGCGTTGCATCGTCCCAGGCTTTATAACTTTGTAAACCTTTCACATCAAAAGCTTCGAGCTTTTCGCAAAGTGCAGTTTTTGCGGCAAGCGCTTCATTCTCGTTTTCGCGCAACATTTCGAAGTGTGACTGGTGTTTTTTATTCACAACAGTTGAAGCTTCTTTAAATCTGTTCCATATCTGGTCACGGAATTCGCGGGCTACAGGGCCTATTTCGTGCCATTCAGTGTGGAGTTTTTGTAATTGCTGAAAAGCTGATACCACATCTTCAACAGCAGCTAATCTTTCGGCAGCTTCACATAAAAATGTTTTTGCTTCCAGATTTTTTTTAAAATCATATTCGCGAAGTTCATTGT
>JBLIZK010000262.1:0-9087 GCA_048859825.1 Paludibacter sp. | reverse complement strand
TCTTTTTGTTCAAGTACAGAGTAGTTTACAATGTTACCATCTTTGTCAAATCCAACCATTACTGTAATTTTTCCTGAAAACCCATTGTTCGAACTCGATTCTATTGCCGCGCCAATGAACTCATTTTTAGCATCGTATGCTTTGTATACCACCATTTTGTCAGCACCCTGTATTTCGATGGGTTCGGCCAGATGATCAAATGTTTTCGGGAGTACATCTTTTATCGCATTTTGTTGTTTTGCAAGTTTCGACGCTTCTATCGGAGCTTTGGTAAACTCGTATACCGAAGCTAATGTTCCGGCTGCAATAAATGCAATTACAGATAGAACAATTATCATATTTTTAAAACTTGATTCTAGTTGAGCCATTTTTTTTATTCGTGTAATGTTACTAATAATCTTTATGTAATCAGTTATTTTGCTTTTTCACCAAAACGTTTTGGTTTGATGTAAGTGTTGATTAATGGGGTAAAGGCATTCATTATTAAAATGGCAAATGAAACACCTTCGGGGTATGCCCCAAATACACGAATAACTACAGTTATAATTCCAATTCCAACACCATAAACAAGCATACCTCTGCTATTCATAGGTGATGTAACATAATCTGTTGCCATAAATATTGCGCCGAGTAACAGACCTCCCGATAATAAGTGCATTGAAGGAGTTGCATAAACTTCGGGATTCGACCAATGTAAAATTCCTGTGAATACTAAAACGGTAGCCAGAATACTCACGGGTATATGCCAGCTAATAATTCTAGTTGCAAGTAAATACACTAAACCTGCTAATAGAGCCAGTGCCGATACTTCACCTAAAGAGCCTCCCATGCGTCCGATTAGCATGTCAATCATTGATGGTACCTCACCTGCATGACTTTTCATTAATGCAAGCGCTGTAGCTCCGGTTTCGGCATCAAGGTATGTGCCAGCCATCGGCGTGGGAATGGGCCAGGAGGTCATTTGAACCGGGAACGATATTAACAAAAATACGCGGCCTACCAATGCAGGATTAAACGGATTGTTGCCTAAGCCACCAAATGTCATTTTACCTATACCGATAGCTACTAAAGCACCGATAATAATTATCCAGATAGGTAAGTTTGATGGTAAGTTCATGGCTAACAGTAAGCCTGTAAGAGCTGCAGAGCCATCGCCTATACTTGTTTCGGTTTTAAAAATAAACCGCTGAATCAAATATTCAAATGCAACCGAAGCAATTACAGCTGTCAGTGTTACAATAATTGCTCCTAAGCCAAAATAATAAAACCCGACAAGCAGAGCTGGGACTAATGCAATGATTACCCCAATCATATTTTTGGATATAGTGTCGCCACCGTGTATGTGTGGAGCTGGCGAAATAATAAGTTTACTCATATAAATTCAGTATCTTTAATTTGTATTAGTTCAACAATTATTTAGCAGCTCTGCTGCGGATAATGCCTCCAACTGTCGTTTTACCATAGCGTATATAGTCAAGAAGCGGACGGTTTGAAGGACAGGTGTAACTACAGCTACCACATTCAATACAATCCATTGTACGATTTGCTTCCATTTCGGGCCACATGTTTCGCTCGCTCTGATTCATCAATAAAAATGGTTCGAGTCCCATTGGGCAAACTGTCACGCATTTTGTACAGCGAATACAATTTTTCATTGGTTTACGTAACGATTCTTCTTGTTTCATGTACAGAATGCCGGCACTTCCTTTGGCAGTTGGTACTTCAAGTGTCATAAGTGAGCGTCCCATCATTGGTCCGCCACCAATTATTTTGCCAGTGTCGGCAGGTACTCCTCCTGATTTTTCAGCTATTTCGGATAACATGGTGCCGATACGCACTTTGTAGTTGCCCGGATTGGGAGCTGATTTACCGGTTACAGTTACCACGCGTTCAAACATGGGTTTATTTTTCTGAACAGCTTCGTAAATAGCAAAGATGGTTCCTACATTTTGAACTACAGCGCCTACCTCAATTGGAATGCGTCCACTTGGTACCTGGCGGCGGATGATAGCGTCAATTAGCTGTTTCTCACCTCCTTGTGGATATTGAACTTTCAACGGAACTATTTCAATTCCATTGTATTTTGAAGCCAGGTTTCTCAAATGACTAATGGCGTCTGGTTTGTTATTTTCAATACCAATGTACGCTTTCGTAACGTCAAGTACTTGCATGGTTATTGAAACACCCACAAGAATTTCTTCGCCTTTTTCGAGCATCAGGGCGTGGTCGTTTGTCAGGTAAGGTTCGCACTCAACGGCATTGATGATGAGACATGACGCCTTTTTGCCCGGAGGAGGGTTTAATTTTACATGAGCCGGAAATGTAGCTCCACCTAAACCTACTATACCTGCAGCCTGAATACGTGCTAATATTTCGTCTTTCGTTAAGCTGCATTCACGTATCAGCACGTCGCTTCGGTCAATGGTTTCAACCCATTCGTCGCCTTCTACATCGATAAACACTGCGGGACGTTTGTAGCCGCTGGCATCCAGTTGAACATCGATTTTACTTACTTTGCCTGAAACTGATGAGTGTACATTGGCCGAAATAAATCCATTGGCTTTGCCAATTAACTGTCCGGCCTTTACGATGTCGCCTTTTTTTACAACAGCTTCACTGGGTGTGCCAATGTAATGCGATAAAGGTATGGCTACCTGTTTTGGCAGGTCGGCAGTTTGAATTTTTTTTCCGGCCGAAAACTTATGCTCTTTGGGGTGTATTCCACCCATTCTGAATGTTTTCATATGATTCCTTGTTCCGCTAATAAATGCGGATGAATGTTTTATCTTAATAAATAGAGATTATGCTTCAGTGCTAATGGCTTCTGCTTTTGGCTTGCGTTGTGGGAAGTTTAATTCCACTATTGAACCTGTAGGACACACTTCCACGCATTTACGACAAAGTTTACATTTGTCGTCATGTATAAATGCCAGATTGTTGGAAATTGTAATTGCATCGTGTGGACATGCTTTTTCGCATTTTGTACAGGCAATACAACTTACATCGCACGATTTTTTTGCTATCGGGCCGCGTTCCTCATTACGGCAAGCCACATAAATTCTTCGCGATTTGGGTCCCTTTTTACGTAATTCAATTAGTAATTTAGGACAAGCTTTTACGCAGGCACCACATGAAGTACACTTGTCTTCATCAACTTCTGGCAGTTTAGTTACTGGATTTACTTTGATAGCATCAAATTCGCACGATACTTCGCAGTCGCCAAGTCCCAGGCAGCCATAAGAACAGCCTGACTCGCCACTATATAAGTTGTGGGCAATAAAGCAATGCTTAACGCCATCGTATTCGCTTGTTCGTGGACGGTGATCGCAAGTACCTCCGCATCGTACCACCGCTACGGTTGGAGCAGCTTCAACAGCTGTTTTGCCCAGAATTTCGGCTACCTTTTTCATGGTATCATTGCCGCCTACGGGGCAGAGAAGTCCGTCGAGCGATTCGGCACTTACGCAGGCGTTGGCAAATCCACGGCAACCGGGAAATCCACAACCACCACAATTTGCGGCAGGAAGTGCTGCTTCCACTTCATCGATACGTGGATCTTCAAAAACGTGGAATTTTTTTGCGACAAAATAGAGTATGATTGCTGAAATTGCTCCCACAACTCCCAGTGTGATTAACGAGATTACAATAATGTTCATCTTAGATTTGAATAAATAGCAGTTTGTATTTTAACTAATAAAGTATAGTTTATTTCAAAGTTGTACTTTTTCAACCGAAAAACGCATTTTGTTTTTTAGTTTTTTATTGAAAAGTGACAGTATTATATAATAAGGTATTAGTAATCCGAGTGAAATTGAACCCGAAATTGCTTCATTCGGGGTGTAATTGCGAAGAACGATTAGACTGATTAAGATAAGGAGGAATGGTATAACAAATGCAATCAGAACTGCAAAAAGGCCCATTGATGATTCTCCGGTAAGTTGTACGAAATCACCAACCTGTAGCTGCTGCTCGCCAACTTCTGCATCAATGATTTTCTCGTCGACGTCCGAAGCTGAGCATGCACCCTTGGCGTGACATGAGCTACATGCTGAAAGCTGGGCAATCTGAACTTTTACGTTGCTGCCGCTTTTTTCTATAATTATTCCGGTATGTTCAATTTTATTGCTCATTTTGTAATGTCGAGATTGCAATTCGCATGCAAAAATACTATTTTATTTGAATAATTATAGTTATGTAGACTGAACAAAATGATATCAAATTTGTTTAATTATCTTATGTTTCTGATTATAAGTATGATAGTTTGGGCCGGAATTGCACAATTTAGATTACTTTTAATGATTTTTTGCACAATAAAACTTAATTTGAGCAAGTGCTAATTGTCCGGTTTTCCGGATTTTATCTGTAATAATTCATATTTGCAAATATCCTGTATGCAATCATAAATAGGACAGAACTTATACTGCAGCAGATCTGTAATTTTTTTATTGGAATACCACGATCGACTTGTTGCTGATTTAGCCAGACTTCTGCTGATTGTTGGTTGTTTTCCGGTTATTTTCCCCAACCATTCATTTGTCAAACCGAGAATATACATTAACCTGTAACCAATTTTAATAAAAGGGCGCTTTTTTTGATAGCCGTCGGCAATGGCATTCAATATTTGTTGGTTGGAGCAATTTTCGGCAATTAATATGTAGTTTTCGCCCGATATGTGCTGATTTGTTAATGCTATCATTATTTTAACTACATCACGTACATCTATATAACCGCTGCCTCCGGTGGTGTAAAAAGGCAATCCTTTACGTATGCGGGCAAATAATTCGGAACTGCCGCTGCTGGTTCCTGAAAAGCCAAGAATTACACCCGGATTTACAATTACTGCGTTTAAGCCTTTGGAAATAGCACCTTTAATTACCTGTTCGGAAAGATATTTGCTTCTCGAATAGGTCGATCTTGTTTCCAATGATGATAATGGTGTGTTTTCATCAATTAACTCGCCAAAAGCAGCGTTTCCACACGCCGCAATTGAACTTACAAAGCAAAATCGCTCTATTTCCAGTTTTATTGCTGCTTCGGCAATATTTCGGGTTCCTTCTACGTTAGTTTGAATTATATCTTCGCTGTTGGATGATAATGAAACGACTGCGGCGCAATGATATATACTCTTGATTCCCTCTAGGCCGGCCTCAATTGATGATGTGTCGGTGATGTCCACGTTACGCCATTGTATTAGCTGCATTTTTTCAGCCGGATTTTTTGTGTAAAACGAAAAAATCTTTTCGAGTGCTGCTAAATTACTATTCCTGCGTTTAAAGGCAACCACATTGTTATTCTGTAATAAAAGATGCCAAAGTAAATGACCTCCCACCATGCCGGTGGCACCGGTAACTGCTATCATTTTTTATCTGCTAAAATTAATTTGAATCAAAAATACAGAAAGAAACTGTATTTTTGCAGGTACAATTGAAATAAAAATGTCTCATGCAAAATATTTGTGTATACTGCGCGTCGAGTACTCAGGTTGACAAGTTGTATTTAGAGTCGGCTGCAGAGTTAGGTCGTGTTTTAGTGGAAAACGGAATGAACCTTGTTTATGGAGCCGGATCCGTAGGGTTGATGGGTGCATTAGCTGATTCAGTGATGCTTCATGGTGGGAAGGTTACGGGTGTGATACCTGCTTTTATGTGCGAACAGGAATGGGATCATAAAGGTATTACCGAGCTGATAATTACTGAAACCATGCACGAACGCAAAGAAAAAATGGCATTTATGTCCGATGCAGCAATTGCTTTGCCCGGAGGGTGTGGAACACTCGAGGAACTTTTGGAAGTTATTACCTGGAAGCAATTGGGTTTATATCTTCATCCGATAATAATTGTAAATATAAACGGATATTATAATCCATTGATTGAAATGTTGCAAAAGGCCATTGACCAGCGTTTTATGCGCGAGATACATGGAGCTATCTGGACAGTTGTAGATGAAGTGGCAGGTGTGATACATGCTATCAATAATGCTGAGAAATGGGATAAAAGTATACGTAAACTAGCTGCATTGTAAATTATGCCAACTCTCGACTCAATACCACAATTAAGTGATTCTGCGCGGTTAGCTCTGGATTCTATTCAGATGCGCGACTCGATTATTCGCGATTCGCTTGCCCGAATCGACTCAATTCACCGAGCCGATTCGATTGCTTATGTCGATTCGGTTTACCGGCATGCCATGAGCGGATTTCAGGGGAGTATTTCGCAGCAAGTTCCTGCATCGCAATGGTGGGTATTTGTGTTAATGTTATTGTTGTTTGGGTTGTTGGTGTTTTCGGTTGTACGTACAATGGTATCTCCCGCAGATGTTATAAAAGGATTGTTTGATTCTAAGAAACGCTCTGTTTCTTTTAATAAAAATTCAATTGATTCTTTCGAACAAAAAGTGTATTTCTTTATATTCTCATCGGTAACTGTATCGTTAACGGCATATGTGTTGAATTATAATGTGACTAATGAGTTTGGTTTTCGTGAATTCTTCTTTTACTTTATGGTATTTAATATTTTTGCTGTAATTAAATATTTTATATCAAAAGTTCTTGAATATGTGTTTTTTGGTAAAGCGGTTTTGAAGAAAATATGGGAGGATTACTTGAATATCTTTACACTTTTATCGTTTCTGTTATATCTGTATATCTTACTGTTATTGTTTTCACCCTTTAGTTTTGACGGAATAAGCATATATGTTGTTTCTGCTCTCGTAGTGTTGGCAGAATTAGTGTTTGTAGTTGTTCTCATTCGAAATTTTTTACATAAAATTGTAGTTTCTTTGTATTTAATGTTGTATCTTTGCACCCTCGAAATTCTACCTGTTTTATTGTTGATTCAGGTGTTTGGAGAATTAGCAAATTATGTTTAATTAATAGAGATTACGGTGTTGAAAATCAAGAAGATATTGGTGTCGCAGCCAAAGCCAACAACTGAAAAGTCCCCCTATTATGAATTGAGTGAAAAGTTCGGATTCAAAATTGATTTCCGTCCTTTTATTAAGGTTGAACCGGTGCCTGCGAAAGAATTCAGGGCTCAACGCATTTCAATTCTGGATTATACCGCAATAATATTCAATGCCAGGCATGGTATCGATCATTTCTTTCGTTTGTGCGAGGAAATGAGAATTACTATTCCGGAAACAATGAAGTATTTTTGTGTGACCGAGACAGTAGCCGTTTATTTACAGCACTATATTCATTATCGGAAACGTAAGGTTTTCTATGGTAATACCGGAAAAATGGCTGATTTAGTAACGGTGATGAATAAACATGCATCGGAAAAATACCTTTTGATTACTTCGGATGTACAAAACGAAGAAACAACCGCTGCTTTGGAAAAACTAAAAACTCAGTATGACAAAGCTATCATGTATCGTACAGTGAGCAATGATTTTAGTAAAGATGAGGAGTTTAATTATGATATGTTGTTGTTTTTCAGTCCGGTAGGTGTGGCTTCGCTGCTGAAGAATTTCCCGGAATTTGAACAGGGGGAAGTGAAAATTGGATGTTTTGGTGCTACAACTGCTCAAGCGGTTAGAGATGCCGGTCTGCGTCTTGATTTACATGCGCCAACTCCTGAAGCTCCTTCAATGACTAAAGCGCTTGAAAACTATATGAAGGAATATACTAAAGTTACAAAGAAATAGAAAGTACCTTTACAAGAATTTTAATCCCAAAAGTATAGAACATTTTCATTACTTTTGGGATTGTTTATTTTATTATGAAACCAGTTTCCGGACATGCGTTTAAATCAAACAACAATTTCAATGTGTTTTTGTCTTTGTAAAATGACAGTCAATGCATCAAAAATAATTATTAGCGCATGAAAAAAATTCATTCCTTTCCGAAAAATGAACACCTGTGCGGTGAGATTCGGGTTGCAAAGCTGTACACGGAAGGTAATGCATTTATTGCATATCCCATACGGGTTGTGTATAATATAACAGACGAGAAAACAAATGCAAGGGTGAAAGTGTTGATAAGTGTTCCCAAAAAGCGCTTTAAGCATGCCGTGGATCGTAATCGAATAAAAAGAATGTTGCGCGAAGCATATCGTTTAAATAAGCAGGAATTCGTAATGGCAGCAACTGAAAAAGATTTATATTTGAATATTGCTTTTAATTATGTGGCTGATACAGAATTGGAATATGCTGTTTTAAATGAAAAAATGCAACAGGCACTCACTAAAATCAGAAATAAAATAAATTTCTAAGGTTTAATGATTCAGAAAATCATCCGACATATTGTGTTACTTCCGGTGTATTTTTACAGATACAGCATATCGCCTATGATACATTCACGATGTCGGTATATGCCTACCTGTTCGCAATATACAGTTGAAGCTGTGCTTAAACATGGTGTTTTCAGAGGAGGGTGGATGGCTATTAAACGAATTTCAAGTTGTCATCCTTTTGGTGGCTCCGGCTACGATCCAGTACCCTGACGATATGAAATCAAAGCTTCGATATTATTTGTTTTTACCGTTTTCGTTACTATATGGATTGGTAACCTATTTTCGGAATAAGCTTTTCGATGAAGAGCTTTTGACAGGCTATACTTCTGTCATACCTACTATTCTGGTGGGAAATCTTACAGTAGGTGGAACGGGTAAAACTCCCCATATCGAATATCTGATAGAGTTACTTCGTGATAAATATCGTGTAGCGGTTTTAAGCAGAGGTTATAAACGGATATCGAAAGGTTTTGTTTTGGCTAATCCATCGAGCTCAGTGCTTGATTTGGGCGATGAGCCGTATCAGCTTTTTACTAAATTTCCGGATATTATTCTGGCAGTTGATGCTGATAGAGTAAACGGAGTAAAACAACTGGAACAATTACTTGTGCCACCGGATGTGATATTGCTCGATGATGCATTTCAGCATCGATACATCAGGTGTGATTTACAAATATTATTGACGGATAAGAAAAGGTTATATGTTGACGACTCGGTATTGCCGGGTGGCTTGTTGCGCGAATATAAATCGGGTAGTAAAAGGGCTGATATAATCGTAGTTACTAAATGTGACACTGCTTCCAATGAGTTCTTTTTTGAAAACATTAGAACGAGAATTAATCCGACTTCTTATCAG
>JBLIZK010000261.1:0-8120 GCA_048859825.1 Paludibacter sp. | reverse complement strand
TTAAATGGCAACAACCTGGATGAACCGCCATTTTAATCAAAAAAAAGGAAACCGTTTTATAATGGTTTCCTTTTTTTTTGATTAAAACGGCGGTTCATCCTGGTTGTTGCCATTTAAAAATGGGGGTGGCGGTGTTGATTTTTGCCCACCTGCATAGAAATCGTCGCCTGCAAAGTTATTCATTTTTGAGGGAATGGTTTGGTAGCCCTCAAAAGCATCGTCGCCCGACATATCGTCTTTATTCATAAATTTAGCAAATTCGCCTTTAAATTTAAGCGTAACAATGTCGGTTGCACCATTACGGTGTTTTGCTACAATAATTTCAGCCAATCCTAACAACGAATTTCCGGCGGCATCTTCTGTTATGCGGTAATATTCTGGACGGTGAATAAAGCATACCATGTCGGCATCCTGCTCAATTGCACCCGACTCGCGAAGGTCCGATAGCTGCGGTCTTTTTCCTTCGTGACCTGTACGCCCCTCCACGCCACGATTTAGCTGCGAAAGAGCAATAATTGGTATGTCGAGTTCTTTTGCCAGTCCTTTTAGCGAACGCGATATTATACTTACTTCCTGCTCGCGGCTTCCAAAACTCATTCCGCTCGCATTCATTAGCTGTAAGTAGTCAATAATTATACATTCCACGTGATGCTCTTTTACCAATCGCCGGGCTTTACTTCGTAGTTCAAAAACCGATAAACTGGGCGTATCATCTACATAAATCGGAGCGTCTAATAGTTGATTAATGTCTCTGTCGAATTTTTCCCATTCGTACTTCTCAAGCTGTCCGTTTTTAATTTTCTCACCTTCAAGTTGGCAAACATTCATAATTAAACGGTTGACAAGCTGTACGTTCGACATCTCGAGTGAGAAAACAGCAACTGGGCAGTTGTAATCCACCCCCATGTTTTTAGCCATGGACAATACAAACGCCGTTTTACCCATGGCCGGACGTGCCGCCAGAATAATAAGGTCGGATTTTTGCCATCCTGATGTAAGTTTATCCAAAGCATGAAATCCGGTTGGAACACCACTGGCACCTTGTTTTGTTGATGCAATTTGCATACGTCGGCGAGCCTCTTCAATTACCGGATTTATTTGAGTAACGTCTTTCTTTTGGCTGTTTTGTGTCAATTCGAAAAGCATCCCTTCGGCTTCCTGCATTAAATCATCCACATCCGTTTTATCGTCGAATGCTTTGGTTTGAATGTCGGTTGCCACACGGATTAATTCACGTGCCAGATACTTTTGTACAATTATGCGTGCATGATACTCAAGGTGTGCTGCCGATGAAACTTTTGCCGTAAGTAAGGTAATATAATACGCACCACCCACTTCGTCGATATTTCCGTTTTTACGGAGTTGCTCAGTGACTGTATGCATGTCAATTGGTTCCTGATGCAAAGCAAGCGACATGATGGCTTCAAAGATTTTTTGATGTGCCAGTTTATAGAAGCAATCCGGTTTCAGAATTTCTGAAATCATGGAATAAGCATCTTTTTCGAGCATTATAGCTCCTAATACAGCTTCTTCGAGCTCCGGTGCCTGTGGAGGTAGTTTTCCGTACTCGTTGGCAGGTACGGGTAGGGGAGTTGTTTTTTTTGAATAATTCTTACGTTCAGCCATTATTAGTTGCCGGGTATTTGTTGTTGACCAGTTTTGGAATGATTTTATTGGAAATTTGCAAATCCAAAGTTACAAAACCGGTTCCATAAATCAATCATTAATTTATAAACAATTTATGAACCTTATTTTTCGTCTTTGAACCAGCCTGCGTACATTGCATAGTTGTGGGCAATTTTTCGGTTCATTTCGTTGGTTTTTTCAGGCTCAACATTTTTCACAAATTTTGCCGGTACACCTGCCCATAGAGTATATGGAGGTATAACTGTATTGCTCAGCACTAAAGCGCCTGCTGCCACAATTGCCCCTTCGCCTACATGAGCGTAATCAAGTAGAATGGCTCCCATTCCTATTAATGCGTAATTGTCAATGCGGGCGCCATGCACAGTTACATTGTGACCTATTGACACATAATCGCCTATTTCAACTGTTGATTTTTCGTATAATGTATGTAGTACTGAGCCGTCCTGAATATTTACATTGTTGCCGATACGAATTGCGTTTACATCGCCCCGCAAAACGGCATTAAACCACACGCTACATCCGTTTCCCATTACCACATCGCCCACAATGGTTGCGTTTTCGGCCAGGTAGCAATCGTCACCAATAACAGGTGTAAATCCTCTTACTTCTTTTATTAAAGCCATATTTAATTTTTTTTTTGAATGCAAAGATAAAACTAATCTTACGCACAGACAATTTGATTGGCTCTAAATAATTGCAAAAAGTGAATCATCGCTAAATGTATTCCGCCAACTGAACAAAAATAAGTGAATTTTCATTTTAACTCTAAAAGCTGTTTAAGCAACTTGAATTTAGACCAACACATTAAAATATTCCCATAAATAATATGGAAGAAAACAATGCCAATAATTTACGCGAAGAATTGCTGGAGATTAGCAAAAAGAGCTTAATCAAACCACAATATTCTTGTTGTGGCCTGGGAAACAGGATAGAAGATGAGGAATATGTGCCAATAGTAAAGCCTCGCGAACCAACGAAAGTAAATCCGGAGCCTGAAAATACAGCATATTAATGTTTGCGGGCGGAGGTATACTCAAGGCAAAATTCAAGCGATTTTTTGTAGTCAGACATTGGTAACTGATTTAGTAAATCCATCGCTTTTTGTTTGTATTCCGCTATTTTGCTTTCGGCATAACTTACACCGCCTGATTGACGTGCATACTGCATAATGTAATCGATGTTTGCAGCAGTGAAGTCTTTGTTCTGAATTATTGTAATGACTTTAGCTCTTTCAGTTTCATCGCCATTTTGCAAGGCATAAATCAGAGGTAAAGTTACTTTCCCATCCTGCAAATCGTTTCCGGTTGGTTTGCCTATTTCAATATCGTTATAATAGTCAAAAATATCGTCCTTTATCTGAAAGCAAATACCCAGATTTTCGCCGAAATCAAACATAATTTTCTGCATTTCAGGACTTGCTTCGGCGGCTATGGCGCCAATTTCGGTGCAAGTGGCAAACAGTAATGCGGTTTTTTTCTGTATTATTTTAAAGTACTCATCCTCGCTGATGTTTGTTTTCTGCATGTTGTTTAACTGAAGAAGTTCACCATCCGCCAGTTCCATGCCAATGTTCGCAATTGATTTTAAAATGGCAACTTTATTGGTTTTTGCTCCACAAATCAGAGCGGTTGACAGCATATAATCGCCAGTAAGTACGGCTACTTTGTTGGACCATCGGGCGTTAACTGATGAGCGACCGCGTCTTTCGTGCGTATCGTCTACCACATCGTCGTGAATCAGGCTTGCATTGTGCAAAAGCTCCATTGATAATGCAGCATAATACACGTTGTCATTGATTTTTCCAAAATTACCGGCTGATAAAAAAGTAAGTATAGGTCTGAGTTTTTTACCGCTGTTTTCAATGATGTATCCGTTTATCTCAGCTAATAGCGGATTGTCTGTTTTAAGCGAATTCTCAAAAAACTGTTTGAAGGTTTTAAGTTCCTGTTCTATTGGCTGGCGTATACTTTCTGTTAAACTCATGGGTTCTTTTAAAAAATCAATACAAAAATAGTGCTTTTTACAGTTTGATTTTAAGTTTAGTAGTATTTTTATTTATAATTATTCCTAAAACATTGTTTGGTTCAAATAGTTTTTGGCGTGTGCTAATTTTATTTTTTGTTTAAATTTTAGTCTGTTGATGTTAATATACTTACTTTAATATCACATTTTAAAGAAGTTAACATAAATAATATGTATTATAGGCTGAAAAGACTTACCTTTGCTCCCCTTTTTATTAAATAGCTAAATATGCAATATCTCAGTAAGATTATACTTAAGATGTTAGGGTGGAAAACGGTACTTTCGGTAACGGAACCTGCTAATAGTGTAATTTGTGTAGCTCCACATACCAGTAATTTTGATTTCATTTTCGGTAAATTAGCCTATGCTTCAATCGGAAGAGATGCCTCATTTCTGATTAAGAAATCGTGGTTTTTTTTTCCGATGAATTTGTTTTTTAAAGCAATTGGTGGGGTGCCGATTGATCGTACCCGGAAAAGTTCAGTTACCGGCCAAATGGCCGAAGAGTTTGCTGTGCGTAAACATTTTCATTTGGCAATTACCCCTGAAGGAACCCGTAGTTTGGTGAATGAGTGGAAAATGGGATTCTATTTTATTGCTCAAAAAGCCGGAGTACCTATACAGTTGGCTTATATAGATTATCAAAAAAAAGAAGTAGGGATTAAACAGCTTTTTTATCCGACCGGTAATATTGAAAAGGATATGAGTGAAATATATAACTATTATAAAGGTGTAAAAGGAAAGCATCCTGAAAAGTTCAATTTGTAGTTCATTATTAATAAAATACACTCAATTTTTGCAGTAAATGTTTGTTGTTTAAAGAATTATTTGTACTTTTGTGCTGAATTAAGAATATCGGGAGGGGACAGTAGTCCCCTTCTTTTTTAAATTATCCGTTAAAATGATTTTAAAAGAAACTGTTAGTCAGATTGTTAGTTCTTATTTGGACGGTACTGATTATTATATTGCCCATATAAATGTGAGCCTCGATAATCGGATTGTGGTTGAAATAGATGCCTTTGATGGCGTTTCGCTGGATTTTTGTATTGAACTGAATAAATATATTGAATCGCAATTTGACAGAGAAGTGGAGGATTTTGAACTCGAAGTTAGTTCGGCAGGCCTTACTGAACCGTTTAGAGTGTTGAAACAATATGAAAAAAATATCGGAAACGAAGTTGAAGTTTTAACCAAAAGCGGGGTGAAAATTGCCGGTATTCTTGTTGCAGCGAATGAAGAGAATTTTACAATCAGTCGTGAAGTAAAAGTGCAGGTTGAAGGTTCTAAACGTAAAGTTGTTGTAGATGAGGAGTCAACGTTTAATTATAACGAAATAAAATACACAAAATATATCATAAGATTTAAATAAGTCATGAGCAAAAAAGAAACTATCAGCCTTATTGATACCTTTTCGGAATTTAAAGATTTGAAAAGCATTGACAGAACAACATTGATCAGTGTAATGGAAGAATCGTTCCGTAGTGTGATTACTAAAATGTTCGGAAGTGATGATAACTACGACGTTATTATCAATCCTGATAAAGGTGACTTTGAAATTTTCAGAAACAGAGTTGTAGTAGAAGACGACGAACTTGAGGATCCGAATACTGAAATTAGTTTGAGTGATGCACAAAAAATTGCTGATGACTATGAAGTAGGCGAGGAGGTAACTGATAAAGTTGATTTTATAAGTTTTGGACGTCGTGCAATTTTAACGCTACGTCAAACTCTTTCATCGAAGATACTTGAACTGCAAAAAGATAGTGTGTTCGCAAAATACAGCGAAAAAGTTGGGCAAATAATTAGTGCCGAACTTTATCAGGTTTGGAAAAAAGAGATGCTGCTTATCGACGAAGAGGGAAACGAACTGTATTTGCCTAAAACAGAGCAGATTCCAACCGATTTTTATCGTAAAGGCGATACCGTTCGTGCGGTAGTAGCGATGGTTGAAAATAAAAACAACAATCCTAAAATTATTGTTTCGCGCACTTCTCCGGTATTTCTTGAACGTTTGTTTGAGTTGGAAGTGCCTGAAATTCAGGAAGGCTTGATAACTATTAAACGTATTGCACGTGTGCCGGGCGAAAGAGCCAAAGTGGCTGTTGAATCGTACGACGAGCGTATTGACCCGGTAGGAGCCTGTGTGGGAGTAAAAGGTTCACGTATTCACGGCATTGTGCGTGAGTTGCGTAACGAAAATATTGATGTGATTAATTTTACAAACAATACAAGTCTGTTTATTTCACGTGCTCTGAGTCCTGCTAAAATATCGTCAATTCGTTTGAACGAAACAGAGAAAAAGGCCGAAATTTACCTTAAACCCGATGAAGTTTCATTGGCTATTGGTAAAGGTGGTTTAAATATACGTTTGGCAAGTATGTTGACTGAATTTACATTGGATGTATATCGCGATATCGACGACGAGGATTCGGAAGATATCTATCTGGATGAATTCAGCGACGAAATTGATCAGTGGGTTATTGACGCTTTTAAAGCAATTGGCTGTGATACGGCAAAAAGTGTACTTGCCATTCCACGCCACGATTTAATACGTCGTACCGACCTGGAAGAAGAAACTATTGATGACGTAATAGCTGTATTGAAAGCTGAATTCGAAGATTGATACCATGTAGATAATATGTAATTGCTATTTAAAGGGTTCAGCAACCCGGTTATTAAAAAAAATCAAAATCAAAATATGTCCATAAGATTAAGTAAAGCCTGTAAAGATTTAAATGTCGGTATGTCGACAGCCATTGAATTTTTAGCAAAAAAAGGTTTCAAGCATGTAGTTGACCCTAATTTAAAGTTAACTGATGAAGAACACCTTTTTCTGGCAAAAGAATTTAATAAAGATATGGCTCTGAAACTAGAGTCAGAAAGGTTAAGCACCGAGCGCCATTTGAAAGAAAAAGCGGCTACTGTTGCTTTGGACGGTTATATCCCAAAGCAGGCTGTTAAACAACAGCCGGAAGTTATTAAAACCACTATCCCTGAAGATGTTCGTCCGCAAATTAAAGCTGTCGGACACATTGATCTGGATGCCATCAATCGTCCTCAACCTAAAACAGTAGTTGAGCCACAGGCTGAACCAATTGTAGAAGCGAAAAAGGAGGCTGCCGTTGTAAACGAGCCTGTTGTTGTGGCACCTGTTGTTGAAAAACCAGTTGAAGTTGTTGTTGAGAAAGCGCCTGCTCCGGCTCCTGTTGTTGAAGAAAAAGTTGCGCCGATAATAAAAGAAGAACCGGTATTGATTCCTGAAGTTAAAAAGGAGGAGGTTGTAAAAGTTGAAGAAAAACCGGTAGAAGCTTCTGTTGAATTAACTCCTGAAGTTGTTGCTCCTGTTAAAACTATTGAACCTGTAATAGTAAGTAAGCCGGTTGAATCACCTGTGGAAGAGGTTGTTGAAGTGGCTGATAAAGTGATTGATAAAGAAGAGATATTCTCCCTGAGTCGTCCAACTATTGAAAAAGGCCCCGTGGTTATTGGTAGTATTGACCTCAATTTACTTAATCAGAATACTCGTCCGAAACCAAAGACGAAAGAGCAAAAACGCAAAGAACGTGAGGATAAAATCAAGAATGAAAGACGTCCTGCGGTTCCGGCTGTGGCTGCTGTAAAGGTTGAAGGTGATGACGACCCGAATAAGAAGAAAAAACGTGAACGTTTTACAAATCATAAGGTCGATATCAATAAAGTACAGGCAAACAATCATGAAGTAAAAAAACATACGCCGGGTACACCAAGTGCTAATCCTGCTAATAACAATTCTAATGCGGCTGCAAACAATGCCAAAAAGGATCGATTCAAGAAGCCTTTAAAAACTGTTGTTAACGAGGAAGAGGTTGAAAAGCAAATTAAAGAAACCCTTGCCCGAATGGCAGGTGGCAACAAAAAGAATAAAGGGGCGAAATACCGTCGTGAAAAACGTGATAGCGATCGTGCTCGTCAGGAAGAACAGGCACAACGTGAACGCGATCAGGAAAGCGTATTAAAGCTTACTGAATTTGTGACTGTAAGTGAGCTTGCTTCGATGATGGATGTGAGTGTGAATCAGGTTATAGGTACTTGTATGAGTATCGGTATGATGGTGTCAATCAACCAGCGTCTTGATGCGGAAACCATCAATATTGTAGCTGAAGAGTTTGGTTTCTCTACACAATTTGTAAGTGCCGAGGTAGTGGATGCTATTGGTGAAGAAGAGGTGGATACAGATGCTGATTTAGAGTCAAGAGCGCCAATTGTAACTGTTATGGGTCACGTTGACCATGGTAAAACATCTTTACTTGACTATATTCGTAAAACAAATGTTATTGCCGGTGAAGCGGGAGGTATTACACAGCACATTGGTGCCTACAATGTTACTCTCGAGAACGGACAGAAAATTACATTCCTTGATACACCTGGTCACGAAGCGTTTACAGCTATGCGTGCCCGCGGTGCTAAAGTAA
>JBLIZK010000260.1:0-5996 GCA_048859825.1 Paludibacter sp. | reverse complement strand
TTGCAGACTTGCATGATTTTTCGGAAATATCCCGGCTTGCAATGTCCAGAAATTTTCCTTTTCACTTTCAGTTATCATTCTTTCGAGTAGTTTATAACCGACTCCACACCCCCGGTATTTATTGGAGTCATAAACACTCACTTCAGCAATTACGGCATAAACCTTTCGGGTTGAAACAGAAGATAAAGCAGCCCATCCAGCTTTGTCCTTCAAGTTATGTTTTTTTTACTTTGGAGATAATCTACAATATTAAGACTTCTATAGAAGTAATTGGTTCGCATTTGTTAATCACACAAAATTAGTCTTTTTCTAACAATTATTTTACTTTATCTTGATTTTTTAATTCAATTGTTTTTCAGGTTTTTTCTAACAGGATTACATTGAATTGTGATTATTGGTTTACATCAGTTATATTTGCAGCCCAAAAAAAAAGAATAGATGAACACTACTCCTTCCTATTATGGTTTGCCGGTACGGACACAACTTGAAGCATTGGACGAAAATGTGCTGGGTATTCGTAAAGTGTTGAAAAGTCGTATTATACGCAAAGATGCTGAACGGATTGTTGAAATGGCGGCACAAATAAAAAGCGTAACTCCCGGTGTGGAAATTACGCTTATTTGTACGCGGAATATCTGTTCAAAATCGGTACAATTACTGGCCAATGTAGGCATTGGTATTCAGTTGGTTGAACCGGAAGATTAATGTGCTTCGAGCCAGTTTTTACCTACCCCGCAATCGGCTATCAGAGGAACCTGCAGACTTACGGCAGCTTCCATTTCGTCGACTACCAGTTTTTGCAGAGTTTCGAGTTCGTCTACTGGTACCGAAAAATTCAACTCATCGTGCACCTGCAGTATCATTTGCGCTTTCAGCCCTTCTTTTTCAATCCGTTGCTGAATGCGTATCATAGCAATTTTAATAATATCGGCTGCTGAGCCTTGAATGGGTGCGTTAATGGCATTGCGCTCTGCAAAACCACGTACCACGGAGTTTTGAGAGTTGATGTCGGCCAGATAGCGCTTACGACCGAAAATAGTTTCGACATAGCCGTTTTCTTTGGCTCGTTGTATCGACTCGTCCATATAGCGTTTCACGTCGGGATAAGTGGCAAAATAACCATCGATTAATTCCTTAGCCTCGGCTCTGGGTACAGTGAGCCGCTCGGCCAGTCCGAAAGTGGAAATACCGTAAATTATACCAAAATTAGCTGTTTTGGCTTTGCGTCGCATATCGCTCGTTACTTCGCTTAGTCCGATTTTATATATTTTGGCAGCTGTAGCTGTATGAATGTCCTGTCCGCTACGGAAGGCTTCTAGCATGTTTTTATCGCCACTGAGATGAGCCATAATGCGTAATTCAATTTGCGAATAGTCGGCACTCATAAACAGGCAACCTTCGTCGGGGATAAACGCTTTGCGTATTTCCTTGCCCTGCGCATCGCGTATAGGAATGTTTTGCAGGTTGGGGTTGGTAGAACTTAAGCGACCTGTAGCTGCCACTGTTTGATTAAAAGAGGTGTGTAGCTTTTTGGTGCGACTGTTTACCAGCAATGGCAAAGCATCAATATAAGTGCTGAGCAATTTTTTAAGCCCCCTGTAATCGAGAATTTTGGCAATAATGGGGTGTTTTGAACGAATTTTTTCGAGTACATCCTCGGAAGTAGAGTACTGTCCGGTTTTTGTTTTCTTTGCTTTATCGTCGAGTTTTAAACGGTCGAACAGCATTTCGCCCACCTGAGCCGGCGATGCTACATTAAAGGAATAACCTGCCAGCTGATGAATTTCCTCTTCCATTTTCAGGGCTTCGGCCGTGAGAATTTCGGAACTGGCTTTTAGTGCATCGGTATCAATTCGTACCCCGTTTTGTTCCATTTTGGCCAAAACGGTTACGAGTGGCATTTCAATGTTTTTAAAAAGGTCAACCAGCCCGTTATCAGCGAGTTCCTTACTGAGAATTTGCTTCAATTGAAATGTAATATCAGCATCTTCGCAGGCATAATTACACAGCAGGCTACTGTCTACAAAACGGATGTCCATTTGGTTTTTGCCTTTGCCACCTACCAACTCTTCGTAGTAGATGGTACGGTAACGCAGGTAGATTTCGGCCAGATAATCCATGCCATGACGTAGGTCGGGTTGTAGCAAATAATGGGCTATCATGGTATCGAACAATTGCCCTCTGAGTTCAACGCCATACATCGCCAGCATCAGCAGGTCGAACTTAATGTTTTGACCGATTTTCTCGATGTGTGCCGATTGGAAAAAGGGTTTAAACTCTTTGAGTATCTCCAGTGTCTCGACTCTGTCGGCAGGAAGTGGTACGTAATAGGCTTCGCCAACCGTAAAACAAAACGACATGCCCACCATTTCGGCCGAAAACACATCCACTCCGGTTGTTTCGGTATCGAAACACACGGATTTTTGCATAAAGAGTTTTGAAATCAGGTCGGAACGCTTTACTTTGCTATCCACTAACTGGTAATTGTGCGATACGTTTTCGAGCGTTAGCAAGCCATCGGCCGGCGCTTCAACAACTATACTTTTCTCCGGTGCTTTGCTGCGCTCAGTTTTGGTGGTTACTGTTTGTGGTGTCTCGCTCTCGTCGCCAAAAAGCGACATTTGTCCGGCCATTTTCTTGACGGGTGCAAATTGAACAAAGTTGGTAGGTTCGTCGGGTGGCAGCGATGTAAAAGGCCTGGCACCAAACTTATTGTTTATCATGGTACGGAATTCCAACTCTTCGAATACAGCTTTTAGTTCAGTTTCGTTGGGAGCCTCCAGTACCAAAGTATTTTCATCGAGTTCAATCGGTACATCAATGCGTATAGTAGCCAAAAAGCGCGAAAACAAAATTTGTTCTTTATTACTTTCGACTTTTGTTTTCAGTGCACCTTTTAATTCGTCGGTACGTGTAAGCAGAGTATCAATGTTACCATATTCTTTCAGTAGTTTAACAGCAGTCTTCTCTCCTACTCCCGGGCATCCGGGTATGTTGTCCGATGAGTCGCCCATTAAACCCAATAGGTCGATAACCTGCTCGTGCGAATCCAGGTCGTATTTTTCGCGTACTTCTTTAGGTCCCATCACCTCGAATCCGCCGGTATGTTTTGGCCGATACATAAATATATGGTCGGATACCAATTGTCCGTAATCTTTATCGGGCGTAAGCATAAACACATCGAATCCGGCATCGCCGGCCTTCTTGGCTATTGTGCCAATTACATCGTCGGCTTCGAAGCCCGGCACTTCCAGTATGGGAATGTTATAAGCCTGAATAATACGTTTGATATAAGGTACGGCCAGTTTTATGTCCTCGGGCGTGGCTTCGCGCTGCGCTTTGTACAGTTCATAAGCTTCGTGCCGAAAAGTTGGTCCGCTGGGGTCGAAAGCCACAGCGATATGTGTTGGTTTTTCGCGTTTCAGTATATCGTCGAGTGTATTTACAAAACCGTAAATGGCCGAAGTATTCAGCCCTTTTGAGTTGATTCGGGGTGCTTTGATAAATGCATAATAAGCCCTGTAAATAATGGCATATGCATCAACAAGAAAAAGTTTTTTACTCATGCGTGCGTTTTTTTATTGCTATTTCGTACAAAAAACAAAAAAGTAGCAAATGATATGAATAGAATAACACCGAATACAGCAAAACTGTTGTCGTGTGTTAGAGATGTTGTTACTGAGAATAATAGAGTGCCGATTAATATGAAAATAAAGGTGGTAAGATTGAGATAAGCAATTAAATCGCCCAGTTTCCGACCGGAATTTGATTTTTGAATGGTAGCCATATTGGGCACTTGTAAAAAGCCTCCGGCAAATGCCACCAAAAAAATCAGACATACATATATATTGTACGATGGTTTTGTTAGTGAAAGTAAAGTAAGTGCCACCATCATAACCAATAAACCGGGAATAATCAGAAATCTTCCGGTGCCTTTGCCCGCAATTTTAGCAGCGGCGGTACAGCCGAGTGCAATAGCAATGGCAGCTACAGCCATTACAATACCGGTTTGTGTATTCGATGCATTGTATACATGTTGCGAATGAATAATTATGTTCATTTGCAACATACCTCCCACAAGCCAGAATACTGAAGATCCCACTATTGATTTATTGACTAGTGGGTAGTTAGCGGCCAGCTTATAAGCCTGTACGAGAAAATTAACCGGATTTAAAGTCGCCTGTTCGTTCAACAAAGGTAGTTCGTTCACTTTGATAAGGCGGGTTACTAAGTATCCGGCTATTGCAACGATAATAAATAAGCTCAATAATAAGTTTATGTCGGCTTTGTCCGATATCAGGGAAGCCACTATTGTGCCACTCAGAATAGCCAGAAACGACATTGTTTCAAATATACCACTACCGAATGCTACCTTATGTTCGCCACCAATGTCGCGAATAAGGCTGTATTTGGACGGCGAATACATGCAGCTTTGTATGCCCATTAATGTTACCGATAGCAAAGCCAGATATACATCTTTTTGCCAGAATGCAAAGGCGGCAAGCAGCATAATGGGTATCTCAATCAGTTTAAAAAAACGATAAATTCTGATTTTAGAAATACGTGTTGTGATATTACCTGCCAATGGAGATAAAAGAAGATAAGGAAAAATCAAAGCAGCCGAAGCCAGAGTTATTAATTGAGAATCTGTCATCCATGGCGGTAAACTCCATCCGATAGCAAAGAAAATAATGCCGTTTTTCAACAAATTGTCATTGAAAACACCTAAAAAGTTGCTTGAAAATAAGGCAGTCCAGTTTTTAAAATTTTCTGATGACATTGGAATACAAAAAGTATAATCTCAAACAAAGTTACATTTTTTTTTTGTGCTGTCAAAACAAATTGCCGATCTCTGCGTTTTAACTTAAAAGATAAAAACATTGAGCCAAATAGGTCGATTATTTTTCATTTTAAATAATAGATGTTAAATTTTAGACTTATTCTTGTTAATGTTAATACTTCATTTTATATTTGTGTCACCGATGAAAAGAACAACAATAACCATACTGATAGTATCGATGATAGCAACCTTTGCCGGTTTGCTACTATTACAGATTCGCTATGTAAGCATCAATGCCGAAATGATTGAAAATCAATTCAACGAAAGTGTGCAGCGAAGCTTATTTCAGACAGCAATATTAGTTGAGGAAAACGAAGCCCTGCAATATCTGGGCGAAGTATTGGAAGATGAAAGTTTATACAAAGGTGATAACACATTGTTGGGGCTGAATGATAATTCGACGGCAATTGATAGTGTAGCCAAAAATTTAAAAAGCAATAACATGCATTCCAGGCCAACTATCAGGTTGAGCACCCGACATGGAAATGCAACCATTGAAGAAACATCGCGTTATTTGCAGGAAAAGTTTAAACAAAACTTTTCGCGTTCGAAAACCATTCTGGATCAGGCTGTTTTCAGGTGGTTGAAAGAAGCCGATAAAAAGCAATTCAGCGAACGCATAAATTTTAAGGAACTGGACGGTATAATTGAAAAAGTATTGTTGAATAACGGAGTGGAACTACCCTTTTATTACTCTGTAGTGGACAAACAGGGACACGTACTTTATAAGTGTGATAAAGATATTCTGCGAACATCAACTAATAATAATGTGTATTCGCAAAAGTTATTTCCATCAGAGGATTCGTCGCGCGAAGCATTTCTGCAGGTTACATTCCCTACAAAGCAAAACTTTATCATTGCTTCGCTGAATTTATTGCTGCCTTCGGTTATACTATTAGTATTAATATTGTTAATATTTATTTATGCAATAATTATAATATTTAAACAAAAGCAGCTCAATACTATAAAAAATGATTTTGTGAACAATATGACACATGAGCTTAAAACACCTATATCGAGTATTTCGCTTGCATCGCAAATGCTGCAGGATTCGAGCATAGGATTAACTCACAATGTGTTAGCTCACATTTCAAAAGTAATTCGCGACGAAACAAAGCGATTGAGCTTTATGGTTGAAAAAGTATTGCAAATGGCC
>JBLIZK010000259.1:0-6915 GCA_048859825.1 Paludibacter sp. | reverse complement strand
ATCAGTTCCGGGTATATACAGGTTGAAACTTTGGCGGATAAAGTAATTGTAAGGAATGGTAAATATAGCTGCGAAGTACACAAAACAGGAAAATCATTTTTGCAAATTAAAAGCAATGACTTACATCAGTTGCTGCAAAGCGCATATCTTGAATGTGCGGTAGAGAAACATCCGGAAGTCAATTTAACCAGTATTGAGAGCTATAAAAGTTGTGTTGATTCTGTAATTGTTGAACAATGCGGACCTGTAAGAGCTGTGTTAAAGATAACCGGAACGTACCAAAACAAATCAAATATTCGCATTCTGCCTTTTACCGTGCGATTGTATTTTTTTTATCAGTCTGAACAAATTAAAATGGTTCATTCATTTATATACAATCTGAATGAGAAAACTGATTTTTTGAAGTCGATAGGTGTTGTGTTCGACGTGCCCCTTGAAAGTCAGCCGCACAACAGGCATGTTCGTTTTTCGGGAGCAAATGGTTTGTGGAGCGAAACAGTAAAACCGCTTTCAGGACGATATCCCTTTGTTTATAAGGGTGATAACTCGCTTCCTCAGAAACAGTTTGATGGACTGGCTTTACCGGAAATCCTTCCCGATGATTCACTTGCCTATGCTTATTTCTCAAACTTTCCCAATTGGAACGACTTTAAATTAGTGCAAATCAACCCGAATGGATTTAGTATTCTGAAGCGCACAAACGATGCCAGTGCCTGGGTACATGCCGACGATGGCACGCGCTCTTCAGGTTTTGCTATGCTTGGCGATAACAAAGGTGGAATGGCAGTGGCGTTGCGTGATTTTTGGCAATCATATCCGGCATCGCTCGAAGTGAATAATGCAAATTCGTCATTGGCGCAAATGAAGCTTTGGTTTTGGTCGCCCGATGCTGCTGCTATGGACATGCGGCATTACGATACGATAGCACATGATTTGAATGCGACTTACGAAGATGTACAGCCGGGTTTAAGCACACCTTATGGCATTGCCCGTACCAATGAATTAATGTTGTTTCCATTTACAGAGCTACCAACAAAGCAAAAATGTGTAACTTTTGCCGGGTTGAATCAACAGCCCCCCGTATTACTGCCCGAACCGGTTTATTTGCAGTCAGTCAATGCGTTTGGCAAATGGAGTTTGCCAGATAGATCAACGCCGCTCAAATCTTCTATTGAAAATAGACTGGACAGTCTTATTGACTATTACAAAAAGAGTATTGATCAACGACATTGGTATGGATTCTGGAATTATGGCGATGTAATGCATACTTACGACCCGGTAAGGCATGTCTGGAAATACGACGTTGGTGGTTTTGCATGGGATAATACCGAATTGGCACCCAATAACTGGTTGTGGTATTCTTTTCTACGTACCGGGCGTGCCGATATTTTCAGGATGGCCGAAGCCATGACCCGTCACACTTCCGAAGTGGATGCATATCATTTGGGTGAAATGAAAGGACTTGGTACGCGTCACAATGTGTCACATTGGGGTTGCGGTTCAAAGGAAGCCCGTATCGGACAGGCTATGTGGAAGCGTTTTTATTATTACCTTACCACCGATGAAAGAAGTGGCGATCTGATGCGCGAAGCACTGGATGTGGAAAAATCGCTGGTTAAGTTTGAACCTTTACGCATTGCGCAACCACGCGAAAAATTTCCGTATAATGGTCCAATGCGTTTACGCTGGGGACCCGATTGGTTAGCATTGGCTGCTAACTGGATGACAGAGTGGGAGAGAACCGGTAATACGGTGTACCGTGATAAAATTATGGTTGGCTTAAAATCGCTTTCTCAATTGCCCGATAATTTGTTTACAGGTCCCAATGGCCTGAGTTACGATCCTGAAACGAATAAACTCTGGTACGATGGGCCGAAGGGACGTACTAATAATAATCATTTGGCCACAATCATGGGCGGTTTCGAATTTCTCAGCGAAATGTTCGATATGATTGATTATAAGCCATTCAAAACTACATTTATTGATTACTGCAAATATTATAGTCTGGATAAATCAGCACCCGGTCGGACGGAAAAAACAAAATCGTGGGGCGATTTTAATTTCCGAACCCCACGTCTTACCGCCTTTGCAGCCTATGAGTTGAACGATGATGATATGGCTCTACGTGCCTGGCGCGAATTGTTAGCCGATAGAAACGCATTAAAAACGGATGATTTGTCGATAAATCCACTTTTTGGAAACAAGACAGTAAGCGGAGTGAATTCATTAAATACTGTCGTCGAAAACGAACGTGTGAGTACAAACGGAGCTGCTCAGTGGAGCTTAAATGCTCTGTTTATGCTTCGGTTGATTGGTGATAAAATGCCTCAACAACAGCAGGATAAACTAGCTTTTGATACCTTGCTCAGAAAAACCGGGAAAGTGCTTTTTGCGGATGATTTTAAAAGCTCATGGCAAAAAAAATGGTTTCTCGATGGTAAATTAGCTATTCTGAAAAATACATCCGAAGGTTTGATGTTTAAAGCGGGAAACGTGAATACAGTAGATAGCGGACACTGTGTTTTATGGACAAGGCAAAAAATGAAAGGCAATATCCGGATTGATTTTGATTTTGTAAAACTTGATACCGAAACACGATTTGTAAATATCGTTTACTTGTTTGCCAATGGCAGTGGTCATGATAAATACGATACTGATATTCAGAAATGGCAGGAGCTACGTACAATCCCTGCTATGCGATGGTATTTCGACCATATGAATGCCTATCACATAAGTTTTGCAGCTTACGAGAATGACAATATTTACGAAAACAACGATTATATACGTGCCAGGAGGTATATGCCCGAAACAAAAAACGGCTTGAAAAATACGGAAATATTACCGGACTATGCCCGTACAGGTTTTTTTCGTACAGGCAATCAATGCCATATCACCATAATACGCTATAACGAAGATATCTGGATGAGGGTTTCAGATGCAAACCATTCTGAAATTTACAAATGGAACACTTCATCCTTCCCGTACATTCACGAAGGCAGAATAGGTTTACGTGTAATGGCCGGACGAGCGTCGCTATTTTCTGATTTCAGAATTACTGAAATAAATTAATCAGAGAAAAAAACAAGGGATAAATACACAGAAAAAACCAACAGAAAAACCGCCTAAAGTTTGTAGAGGCGTGTGTGCCTTTAGTTCGATACGCGAAAGGGCCACAAGTGCTGATACAGCCAGTATCAGTATGAGTAACCACAAAGGATTATATGCCATACGGTAGCTGATTCCGAAAATTCCTCCGGCCAAACCACCAATACCCGACATGTGTGCCGATATTTTCCATTTCAGATTTACGAGCGTAATCACTAAAATGGATAGTGTAGTGCCTATGCCCATACCTACCATAAACATAGGTAATTTTAAAACCCGAAATAAAAACAGCGCCCAAAATGCATACGATATGATTGAGAATACATAAGGCATGGTGCGTTGCTCGCGTTTTGATATAAACAAATCGGAAACACCACCTCTTTTAAGCATTATCAATATTGGTGCTGCAGGCATTAATCCTGTAAAAAGAAATGTGCCAAAAATAGCTACAATTCTCCACACCAATGGAATAACATCAAAAAAATTCATACTTATCAACATAGCCATGCCAAAAGTTGGCATCAACAGAGGTTGAAAAACAAATGAGACTATGTTGTAAAATTTACGCATATTAAATTTCCTTTCTTAATCGTGCCACGGGTATATTTAGTTGTTCTCTGTATTTAGCTACTGTTCTGCGGGCAATTATATATCCTTTTTCTTTAAGTACATCCACCAATGCATCGTCGTTCAGCGGTTTTTGTTTGTTTTCATTGTCAATACAATCTTCCAGAATTTTCTTGATTTCACGCGTTGAAACTTCTTCACCGGCATCGTTGGTCATCGATTCTGAAAAAAAGTACTTCACTGGATAGACCCCGAACTCTGTTTGTATGTATTTACTATTACTTACTCTCGAAATGGTGGAAATATCGTATCCGGTAATATCAGCTATGTCTTTTAAAATCATAGGTTTCAGAAAAGTGTCATCTCCCTCAATGAAAAACTCTTTCTGAAACTCCACTATTGCTGTCATTGTAGTGAGTAAAGTCTGCTGACGCTGTTTAATTGCATCAATAAACCAACGCGCAGCATCAATCTTTTGTTTTACAAAAAGTACAGCGTCTTTCATTTCGCGCGATTGATTTTTTTTGTTCGAGGCATAATCCTGAAACATATCGTTATAGGTGCTGTTCACTCTCAACTCTGGCACGTTGCTGTTGTTAAGATGCACGGTTAACTGTCGGCCTTCTGTCTCCAGTATGAAATCAGGCACTATGGTCGACATTGATTTTTCGAGTATATTGCCTCCCCAGGCATTCCCGGGTTTGGGGTTGAGTCGGGTAATTTCGGTTATTACCTTTTTCAACTGTTCATCGTCAATATCCAGAGCTCTGGTTATTTTATCATAATGCTTTTTCGAGAATTCTTCGAAATAGTCTTTTATAATTTGTTCGGTAATACGTATGTCGGGAGTTGGGGTTTTACGTTTGAGTTGTAACAGCAAACATTCCTGTAAGGTGGTAGCACCCACTCCCGGAGGGTCGAATTGGCGCACCAACTCAATGATGTGCAACATTTCTTCGTCGGTAGTTTGAATGCCCGCCTGAAAAACTATATCGTCCACCATGGATTCGGCTGAACGGCGAAGGTAACCTTCGTCGTCGATATTGCCAATTACATATTCGGCCAGCATGTGTTGATGTTCCGTGAGTTGAAGCAGACCCAATTGGTCAATCAGGGCTTCGTGAAATGTCATTCCCGCCGAAAACGGAATATCTTCACGCTTATCATCTTTCGATAAGTTGTTGATATTCATTTTGTAATCAGGAATGTCATCGTCCATCATGTACTCTTCGGGGTCAAAATCGTCGTTATTACCACCCTCATCGTTCCCAAATTCCATGTCAGCATCTGTTGCATCGGCATCCTGTTCCATCCCTTCTTCCAAAGCCGGATTCTCCTCCAGTTCCTGGCGTATACGTTCTTCCAGTTCCAAAGTAGGTACTTCGAGCATTTTAATCACCTGTATTTGCGCAGGCGATAATTTTTGTTGGAGTTTTTGTTGTAACTGTTGACGTAGCATGCTTAATATTGTTTTGCTCTATTGCAAAGATAATATTTTTTCCGTGATTGCTTTTACTGCTTCCTTGCTATATAACAAAAAAGCTGTGCTTTTGTAGCACAGCTTTTCATTATTTTTGACGGATGAAAATCTGAATTGGTGTTCCGGTAAATTCGTACTTGGCTCTGATTTTGTTTTCAAGAAACCTTTTATAAGGGTCTTTTACATACTGAGGCAGGTTTGCGAAAAACACAAATGTTGGTACATAGGTGTTGGGTAATTGGGTTACATATTTTATGCGTATGTATTTCCCTTTTAGTGCGGGCGGAGGATAGTTCTCAATTGCCGGCAATAAATATTCGTTTAACTTGGCTGTTGGTACTTTGCGGAATTTGTTTTCGTAAACCTTTGCCGCAGTTTCAATCACTTTAAGCAAACGCTGTTTAGTGACAACCGAAGTGAAAATAATTGGAAAATCGGTGAACGGGGCCAATCTTTCACGTATCGATTTTTCAATATTTTTGATATCATTTGCTTCTTTATTTTCAACCAAATCCCATTTGTTTACCACCACAACAAGTCCTTTGCGGTTTTTTTGAATAAGCGAGAAAATGTTCAGATCCTGACTTTCCACACCTCTTGTAGCATCAACCATAAGTATACATACGTCGGAGTTTTCTATGGCTCTGATGGCCCTTACTACCGAGTAGTATTCCAAATCCTCGTTGACTTTGGCTTTTTTGCGAATACCTGCTGTGTCAACCAGATAAAAATCGTGTCCGAATTTATTGAATCGGGTATATATGGCATCGCGCGTGGTGCCAGCTATGTCGGTAACTATGGAGCGTTCCTCATCTAAAAATGCATTTAGCATCGACGATTTTCCGGCATTAGGTCTTCCTACAATGGCTATACGCGGCAATTCATCATCAATGTCTTCAACTACATCGGCCTTAAAGTAGGTGAGTAGCTTATCCATTAAGTCGCCAGTACCCAGTCCGTTTAGTGCTGAAATCATAAAAGGCTCACCCAGTCCGAGTTTATAAAACTCAGCTGCGCTGTATTGCCATTCAAAAGTATCGGCTTTATTACTTACCAGTAATACCGGTTTTGATGTTCGGCGAAGGATGCTTGCTACTTCCAAATCGTAATCGGTAATACCATTTTGGATATCCACTAAAAACAAAATTACATCTGCTTCTTCAATGGCCAGTACTACGTGTCGTTTTATTTCACCTTCAAATACATCCGACGAGTTTATTACCCATCCTCCTGTATCTATTATTGAAAATTCGCGTCCTTCCCATTCCGATTTTCCGTACTGTCGGTCGCGTGTGGTTCCTGCTTCATCGTTTACGATGGCTTTTCTACTCTTGGTTAGTCTGTTAAATAAGGTCGATTTTCCTACATTCGGACGACCTACAATTGCTACAATATTTCCCATTGTTTTTTTGTATATCTAATTAAATTCAGATATTTACATACCATTTTCTGTGTCACTACCGATTTTCACAAATCGATAATGCGGGTGCAAATATTTGCTGCAAAGATAGTGTTTTTATTTGATATACCGAACCGGATACCATGCTGCTACAAATCCCATAATTAGTACAGTGCTTATAATCAGTAAAATATCACTGACGTTAGTAATTACCGGATATACATCAACTACAAAGCCGGGTCCAAGTTTTATTAAACCGTAATATTCCTGAACTTTACAGATGATAGTTCCTAAACTAACACCAATAATTGCACCGGTTATAGCGATTACCCAACCTTCGAAAAGGAATATAGATCGGCAGAGC
>JBLIZK010000258.1:0-6708 GCA_048859825.1 Paludibacter sp. | reverse complement strand
AATAAAACATATAAACATATGACTATTAACGAAGTACAGGACAATATTATTGATGAATTCAGCCAGTTTGACGACTGGATGGATAAGTATGCCTTGTTAATTGATTTGGGCAACACACTTGAGCCAATTGACGAGAAAGATAAAACTCCCCAAAATATTATCGTAGGTTGTCAAAGCAGAGTTTGGCTAAGTGCAGATTATAACAATGGAATAATCACATTCAGAGGAGAAAGCGATGCCATTCTTGTCAAAGGGATAGTTTCGCTGCTCATTCAGGTACTTTCGGGCCATACACCGGATGAAATTCTGAATACTGAGCTATATTTTATTGATAAAATTGGCCTAAAGGAACACCTATCTCCTACCCGTTCAAACGGATTAGTTGCCATGGTAAAACAAATGAAAATGTATGCATTAGCCTTCAAAAGCAAAGGCAATTAATCAGCATATTTCTCCACTCCCGATGCAGTACTTTGCATCTGCATCGTATATTACACCAAACTGTCCCGGAGCTATCCCCTGCAATTTTTCTTCGGAAAACACGCGATAGCCTTCGGGAGTTTTTATTATTCTACCTTTCGAAAATTCCGGTGTATGGCGAATTTTGAACCTTATCTCGGCCTCGTTTTCCCATGGATTTTCGGTAATGAAATGAAAATTGCGCACAGAAAACCCACGCCCGTATTGCGTTTCGGTATCAAAACCTTTTGATGCCCATACAATATTAGCATCCACATCCTTTCGAATCACGTACCATGGTCCGCCTGACAATCCCAAACCTTTGCGTTGTCCTACTGTATGAAACCAATAACCTTTGTGACGACCAAGTATTTTACCCGTTTCGAGTTCCACTATCGGCCCTTCTTTTTCACCTAAATATCTACGTATAAAATCGTTATAGTTCACTTTCCCTAAAAAGCAGATACCCTGACTATCCTGACGTTTTGCGCTAGGCAAGTTAACATCACGGGCAATATCGCGCACCTGATTTTTCACCATATGACCTATTGGAAACATTAGTTTCGAGACTTGCAAATGATTAATCTGTGCCAAAAAATCAGTTTGGTCCTTTACCGGATCCAAAGCAGTACCCAAATAAGTTTTACCATCACGCTCAAAGGTTGTAGCATAATGCCCCGTGGCTGTTTTATCGTAATCTTTACCAACACGCTGTTCAAAAACACCAAATTTAATGAGTTTATTGCACATTACATCGGGGTTTGGCGTATAGCCCATCTTCACTTTCCGAATAGTATAATCCACCACATTATCCCAATAGTCCTTATGCAAATCAACCACTTCGAGCTTACAACCATAACGATGAGCTATAAGCGAAGCCATTTCAATGTCTTCTTCGGAAGTACAATGGAGCAACTCATCGTCGTCCATGCCAATTTTTATGTAAAACAAATCGGGTGTATAGCCTGCCTCTTTCAGCATATGCACTACCACCGAACTATCAACACCTCCCGAAAGCAACGATGCAATATTCATTCTATTTCAATATTCTAATTATATAAATTATTAAATATAACAGGCGAGTAAGAGCTAGATATAATACTCTGCCATATCCACTATGCCCGCACGCATGGCATATTTAGTGGCTTCGTGTATATTATTCACATTCAGTTTCCTGAATATATTTTTCCGGTGCGTCATTATCGTATGTGAACTCACAAATCGTTTTGCGGCTATTTCCTTAGTGGTTTTTCCCATTGCAATTTCTTTCAGAATCTCCTGTTCTGTAACTGTGAGTTTATTGTCGGATTTTTTCACCTCACCTGCACGTTTCGAATAATCGAGCAATAAATTGCTTACATGATTGCATATATAGCGTCGACCTTTTTGAGCTTCGCGTAGTGCAGTAATAATTTCTTCAGTTGAATTACTTTTTAACAACACTCCGAACGTTTGTGTGTTGTATAACAGATTTACCAAAAAATCATCACTTAACTCGTCTGAAAACAATACCCAGTCTACTTTTGGATAAGTTGAATTAAGCACTATTAGCTCATTAGCACTCTCAAAATCGAACAATACATAATCAAGCACAACAACCGATTCCTGATTTATTTGCAAAAAGGCATGCAGTTCTCTTTTGTTTGAAAGAGAATGAAATTCGGCAACATTTTCCTGCTTCAGAATGTAAGCCAAACCCATTCGTGTAATATCCTGATTATCTGCTAAAACTATTTGACGCATATACTTTTATTATCAACATTACAAAAATACTCATTTTTACCCGAGGGTTAAGCAAAATATGACGAAAGCCAAATAAAAATTACCACCAACAAAAGAGCTGGCAACAAGTTAACAATTCGAAGTTTACGAATTTCAAGAATATTAATACCCAAACCAATGAGTAAAATCCCACCTACCGAGCTTAATCCCTGAATTATTTCAGGACTAAAAAAACTGGCAGCATACATTGCAAGCAATGTAATACTTCCCTGAAAAACAAACAAAGGTACCGACGAAAAAATCACTCCAACACCATATGCAGATGCTAAGAGTATAGCAGAAAATCCATCCATTAACGATTTTGTCAATAGTACTTCCGAAGAGCGTCCCACCCCCTCATCAATAGCTCCGACTATTGTCATTGCTCCAATACAAAAAAGTATAAACGAAGTAACCAAACCCTCCGAAAACTTCTCGTTACCAACCCTGAGGCGCGATTTTAATTTATCACTTAATCTATTCAGGAGCATCTCTAATTGCATCCACTCTCCGATAAGTGCCCCGATAGCAACCGAAGCAACAACCAATATTATTTGTTGCATATCTTTTACCATAGTTATACCAATAACAATGGTAAAAAGGCCTGTAGCCTGAAAATAAATTTCTTTGAAACGCGGATGTAGAGATTTGTTCAGAAGTAATCCTAAGGTGCCTCCGGCAGCAACGGCAAGTGTGTTTACAATGGTACCAATCATATTGATTACGGATGTTTTTTTGTTTGTTTTTGCAAATATACAAAAAAACACAAAGGGTAACTTCACAGCCACCCTTTGCCACATTTTAACCTAAACCTTAACTATGAAAAATTTATCTGTTTGTTTACACTGCAAAGATGGGGAGTTTTTTTTAATTGCGCAATAGACAAAACAAAAAAAATCACTTAAAATAGCATTATATACCTGTCGACCAGTATATAATTTTTATTAACCTTTGATATTCAATTACTTATCTGCTTTAAAAAATATGTTAAAATTTATCGATATAGTTAATCCAACAACTATAATTTAATAATTCTGATAGCCAATTGGAATAAACAATTCTGATTTTCAGATGTTACGAATAAAGCGTAAATTTGCGATCTCATTTTATTAAGATTAAAAAACTATTTATGAACAAAACCGAAGGAAAAGTTGCTTCGACGGACTCTAAATCCGTTTTAAACGACAAAAAACTTTTTATTGAAACCTACGGCTGCCAAATGAACGTGGCAGATAGCGAGGTAGTGGCTTCTATTATGGAAATGGACGGGTTTGAACTAACCGAATCTATAACTGATGCCAATGCAATTTTTGTAAACACATGCTCAGTACGCGACAATGCCGAACAAAAAGTGATACAAAGATTAAAATACTTTCAGTCACTGAAAAAAAAGAATAAAGGATTGGTGGTAGGAGTTATTGGATGTATGGCCGAACGCGTAAAGGAAGAACTCATTACCGACCATGGCGTTAACATTGTAGTTGGCCCGGATGCCTATCTCGACATCCCAAACCTAATTAACAGTGTAGAAGCAGGCGAAAAAGCAATAAATGTAGAGCTTTCCAAAACTGAAACATACAAAGATGTTATGCCAACACGAATTGGCAAATCTATTTCCGGATTTGTATCTATTATGCGTGGATGCGATAAATTTTGCACCTATTGCATTGTACCTTACACCCGCGGTCGTGAGCGAAGCCGCGAAATGGAAAGCATCCTGAATGAAATACGTGATTTGGAACAAAAAGGCTACAAAGAAGTAACACTTTTAGGACAAACAGTTAATTCATACAAATATACCGACGATAACGGAAAAACAATCCACTTCCCCGAATTATTAGCAACTATAGCCGAAACTGTACCTAACATGCGCATACGGTTTACGTCGCCACATCCGAAAGATATGACCGACGAAACACTTGAAGTGATGGCTAAATACAAAAACATATGCCGTTTTATTCATTTGCCAGTGCAATCAGGCAGTAATGCAGTGTTGCAACGCATGAATAGAAAATATACCCGCGAGTGGTATTTGGACCGAGTGGCTGCAATGCGACGTTTAATGCCTGACATTTCCATAGGCACTGATATTTTCTGTGGCTTTTCGGGAGAAACAGAAGAAGACCATCAGGACTCTCTTGATTTAATGCGTCAATCAGCTTTCGATATGGCATTTATGTTTAAATATTCCGAACGTCCGGGTACAGTTGCTGCTAAGCGATTACCCGATGACATACCTGAAGAAACAAAGATAAGACGCCTTAACGAAATCATAGCATTACAAAACGAGCTTTCTGCTATCAGCAACAAAAACGACATTGGCAAAGAATATGAAGTTTTGGTTGAAGGATTTTCGAAACGTTCAAAAGAACAATTATTTGGTCGTACATCGCAAAACAAAGTGGTAATTTTCCCGCGCGAGGGCCGTCACATCGGTGAATTTATACGCGTAAGAATTCTATCAGCATCATCAGCTACATTAATAGCGGAAGTTGTTGAGTAATTACTACTCCTTTGTTCAAGAAAACCGGCTTCTCAAAATATTTAAGTAGCCGGTTTTTTTATTATATTTAAAATTTAAACCCAAAAGTAAAAGTCAGATTCTGTTCTTTTGTCGTGACATCAGCCGGATCAGCTTTGTATGAAGGAAACAAACTCGACTCAACTACATTGGGATTATAAGAAAAATAGCTTCCTTTATTCTGAACATTTGAATAAGTAACATCCGCATACCAATCACTTTCCCTATATCCAAATCCTAACGAAAAATAATTTGTGTAATCGTGAGTAAAATACTCTGGGTCTGTTCGAATTGTTGTTGATGATAATATCTTTTGAGCATTATTTTCTGTTAAACTACTTGTATTCGCATAACCACCACGTACCGAGAAATTATCGGTTAAACGATATTCAGCACCTACTTTTATTGTTCTGGAGTTTTTAAACATGTTTTTCATATAGGTATTTTCATCACTGAAATTATAGCCATCAACCGATACAAATTTCATGTTTTTATAATCTCGATATACATACTCAGCACTCAATAAGCCTTTTTTACCTGAAATAAATGCCGCACTTATGTTAAACTGTAGGGGTGTTTGAAGTTTATAATTCAAATAATTATCTTCTGGTGTACCTGTATTGCCATTATATAAATCTGATGTAAAATACAGTTTACCGAAGTTATTTTGACTCATTTTATAGAAAGTAGGAGTTTTAACTGACAAACCCAACCTCAAAAAATCCAGTGGCACAGCAATAACCCCAAAACCTACATCAAATCCCTTTCCGGTAGTATTAAGCCAGTTGTCCAATTGTATATTTCTATCAGTTACCGACCCCGGAAGGTTTACATATTTTTCGTTATAGCTACTATACATTGAATAATCTAGATTTTTCCAGTTAAATGTAGCACCAACATAAAATCTATTACTGAAATTCCCCGACCATCCAAATGAATACTCGTCGATACCACCACGTTCTTCTATATAATAAGCTGGCGACAATACATCTACTCCACTTAAAAATGATTGCCATCCATCAAAATCACCTGAGCTATTATTATGTTCCCTGATTAAACCTCCATAACAAGCCATAGCTGACATCCAGGACACAGCCGGGTTATTATAATATGGTTCGTAATTTGCATTTAATAACTGAGACTCAGTTTTCATTCCTGTAAAAGCAGCAAAATAGTCAGTCATTGATTTATTAGTCTGACCTCCGAGTATGTTTGCTGTGCGATTAAAATCGGCAATTTTATTATAGTTAAATGAAAAATTAGAACTCAACAAGCCTGAATAACCACTTTCAGCCCGCCAGGTTTTACTAGCAAAAACTAACCCAAAGTTGTTCAGCTTAGCTTTGTAAGTATGTTCATTTGTTTCCTGATCATACCATTTAGAGTCAACATCCTGCACGCCGGCAGCGAATGAGACAGTTAATTCCGATTTTCTGAACACACCTAATCCTGCAGGGTTGTCTTTTATAGCTGAAACATCGCCACCAAGTGCTCCGAAAGCACCAGCCACCCCCATATAACGTGCTGAACCTCTAATATCTGACTGCGAAGAGCGGGAGGCCTCAAAAATTGTTTGTGCTGAAATAAAAGACACAGAACTTAAAACGGTCAGTGCTATAATAATACGTTTCATAATAATCTGTTTTAAATTTTCCTAAATTCAAGTTTTTAATAATTAACGACGACCAGAACCGCTGCTACTACTGCTGCTACTGCCACCTGATGAACTTCTTGAGCTACCAGCAGATGATGAACTGCTGCTACTACCACTACTATAGGATGATGAATTACTTGAGGGTGTATATGTACTACCAGAAGAACTATTATTGGAACTATTACTGTAATTGGAACTACTTCTTGAAGAAGTACTATAAGATGAACTTTGCGATGAACGAGAGCCAGAATTGTAATTCGAACCTGACGACGATGAAGATGTTGAACGTGTGGCAGGCGATGAACCTACTGAA
>JBLIZK010000257.1:0-3922 GCA_048859825.1 Paludibacter sp. | reverse complement strand
TATACTTCCGAATTTGAATTTGATGCAAAAGTTGCATTCAACGACAGTGTAAAACACGATTTAACGTTGGAAGCATCAACTCAACCTCAAATGTTGAGTTTATCGCTCGAAAACATTCAAAAAGTTCGGGTTAAAATTAGTAAATCGGCCCACACAACGATTTTCGGAGCTTCGCTCGAAGATAGTACGGGTGTCTATATTGATAATTTTTCAATCAAGGGAAATTCCGGAATAAGCCTTTTATCCATTCCTGATAATAATCTGAGAACATTTGATAGTTTATTGAATTACGATTTAATTGTACTACAGTTCGGGTTAAATGTAATAACTCCTGAATCCCGAAAATACACTTCGTACATGCAGGGTATGGAAAAACTGGTAAAAAAGTTCAGAGAAAACTTTCCGGGAACGCCTATTTTATTGCTATCAGTATCGGACAGAAGTGAGCGTAGGAACGGGCAGTTTGTTACCATGAAAGCCGTTAAAAGTCTGGTAGCAGCGCAAGAACGATTTGCATACAACCAAAAATTACTTTTTTGGAACATGTATGAAGCCATGGGTGGCGAAAACTCAATGGCAGCTTTTGTAAACTCAAATCCACCTTTAGCAAGCAAGGATTACACACATATGAGTTTCGAAGGCGGAAAAATTATCGGACATAAACTAGCCAAAAGCATTCTGTACGAGAGTGAAAAATATGCAGAAAGACGCAACCAATTTGTTCAGAATTAACATAATAGTGTATTTTACACTGTTAATTCCGGTTGTTTACTCTCAAACAACCGATTTGCGTTTTCCTACCTATAACCCGGTAGCCGACACAATAATTAACGCCGGTCAGTTGAATAGTTTTTTTGATAAACTCCATCAACTGGAAGCCGACAGTTCGACACAAACCATACACATTGTACATATTGGCGACTCGCACATACAGGCCGATTTTTTGACAGGAAAACTCAGACGAATGCTGCAAAACCGTTTTGGCAATGCTGGCAGAGGGCTTATGTTCCCGTTGAGAATTACAAAAACAAATGAAGCACGCGATTACAGAACTTCTACAAGCGACAGCTGGCAATGGCAATCAATACGAAAGCGCAACAGAACTTTTGAGCCCGGAGTAGCGGGAATTAGCTTACTCAGCTGTTCAACTGATATTTCAGAATTTTCAATCAGCGTCAAAAATACCGATAGTGTTGATAATAACTCAAATGTATTTAAACTGATATGTAGAAATGATGCAGATAGTTTGATGGCATTTATAATCGATAGAAATACGCAAAACCGAGCGCTGATAGGCTTTGCAGGAGATACGTGTTATACCGCGAATCTGAGTACCGGAACAACCGATTTTTCAGTAAAAACAATTGGTAAAGTATTGATTGATGGTGTAGTAGGATTAAACAATCAGAAAGGAATATGCTATCATTCAATAGGAATTAACGGAGCTCATTATGCCGATTACAATGCCGCACCGGTATTTTTCAACGAAATGAAATTTCTGAATCCTGATCTGATTCTCGTTTCTTTGGGCACAAATGAAGGGGTAAGTTCGCGAAATTCCGCTCAGTATATGACCAACGAAGCCGGAAAATTTATCAGCACCCTAAGAAGGAATGGTATAAATGCACCAATTGCAATCCTTACGCCATTTGCAAATTATCGGGGACGAAAACCTAACCCCAATTTATCGATAGTAAGTAGCGGATTAGTAGAAGCAAGCGTAAAAAACGATGTTGCCTGTATTCATATGTTCAATATTAGCGGAGGTACCCAATCGGCATCCGTTTGGCGTAGCAAAGGTCTGTTAAGTAATGACCGTATACACTACAAAATTGCTGGCTATGAGATGCAAGCTGAATTCATCTACAACAATCTGTTAAAAAGTTATCTGAAATATGTCAACAATTGATTTTAATAAAATACTTGAGCAACTCACCTATAATCCTCAGGCACCTGTTATTTTCAGCAGTGGCTTTTTTCTATATTTATTTGTGGCTTTTTTTGCTATTTACCTGTTAATATTCAAGAATGAAAAGCTGCGTATATTCTACTTAACGGCTTTTTCAGTTTATTTTTACTACAAGTCCAGTGGCTGGTATTTTTTACTTCTGTTATTACTTACAATTTCTGATTTTAATTTAGCCCGCCTGATGGCTAAAACACAAAAGAAAGCCTATCGGATTACGCTTTTGGTAAGCAGTTTAACAATAAATCTGGGAATGTTGGCTTATTTCAAGTATACCAATTTCTTTTTCAGCAGTTTTTATGAATTAATGCATAAACCATTTGAATCGTTTGCCATTTTTTTACCCGTAGGAATTTCCTTTTTTACTTTTCAAAGTCTCAGTTATACAATTGATGTGTACAGGAATAATATCAAACCCCTAAAAAATATAACTGACTACGCATTTTACCTTACATTTTTCCCTCAAATGGTAGCAGGGCCTATAGTAAGAGCATCTGATTTTATTCCACAAATATTCAAAACCCCGCATGTAAGTAAAGAAGACTTTGGAAAAGCCATTTTTTTGATATCGGCAGGTTTGTTTAAAAAAGCTGTTATTTCGGACTATATCAGTTTCAATTTTGTAGACAGAATATTTGAAAACCCCACACTTTATACCGGTTTCGAGAATCTGATGGGAGTTTATGGTTATGCGCTGCAAATCTATTGCGATTTTTCAGGTTACTCCGATATGGCTATAGGTATAGCCTTACTTTTAGGCTTTAAACTCAATATCAACTTTGATTCGCCATACAAATCGGCGAGTATTACCGAGTTCTGGCGTCGTTGGCACATTTCCCTATCGTCGTGGCTGCGTGACTATCTGTACATTTCGTTAGGTGGAAACCGAAAGGGAAAAATTCGCACCTATCTAAACTTACTGATAACAATGTTATTAGGCGGACTTTGGCATGGTGCTGCTTTGCGTTTTGTAATTTGGGGAGCCCTGCATGGAATAATGCTTGCAGTTGAAAAATATCTGAAATCACTGTTTAGTATACCACAGAATAAAATCACAAAAGTGCTGGGCATACTTCTCACCTTTCATTTCGTGTGTTTTACATGGATTTTTTTCAGAGCTTCGGATATGCAAACAGTAGGCGAGGTTCTTTTGCAAATTAGTACAAATTTTCATCCCGAAATCATTTCTGAATTCGTAGTAGGTTATCCGATGGTTATTTCATTCATTGCTATTGGCTTTCTATTGCATTTTACAACAACAAGAACAGAATATATATACCAGAATTTTAACATTCGTTTGCCATTTATACTAAAAATTGTATATTTGTCGCTCATTATTTACCTCGTAATACAGGTAAAATCATCCGATATTCAACCTTTTATCTATTTTCAGTTTTAATCATTTCAAAAACTTACTTTTCAAAAATAAATAAATCACAAACAATTTATTAAAAACAACAATTTTATGAGAAAACTTGCTCTTGCACTTGTAGTGCTAATTGCAGTAGCTACTAAGGCTCAAACCAACCTTCAGGTTCATTACGATTTTGGCAAAGATCGTTCGTACGTAACAACTACTTTAGAAATGTTCAAACCCGACAAATGGGGTAATACATTTTTCTTTGTCGACTTAGATTATAATATGACTGACAACAAACACCCTTCGGCTGCTTATTTTGAAATTGCCCGTTGTTTTAGTTTTAAAGACAGCCCGCTTAGCTTACAAGTTGAGTATAACGGTGGTTTGGGAACATTCCCTGTAGTGAGTACGCAAATGGCATTCCCAATTAACAATGCATATTTACTGGGTGTGGACTATGGTTTCCACAATGCAGATTTCAGCAAAACTCTTAATTTAAAAGTATTATACAAATACATTCAGGGGTCAGTTCAAAAAAACTCATTCCAGTTAACTGGTGTTTGGGGACTTAATTTCCTAAAAAACAAGATGACTTT
>JBLIZK010000256.1:0-3216 GCA_048859825.1 Paludibacter sp. | reverse complement strand
TCAATTATAGCTGTATCGGTAAAGTGACCTTTGCCGGTTGCCGCTAAACTACCATACAAATATACTTTGAACGATTCTGCTTGCTCATTGCGCTTAAAGAAGTGCTCAGCAGCTTTTTTGGGACCCATTGTATGGCTGCTCGATGGGCCATTGCCAATACGGTAAATTGATTTGATGCTTTCCATTCAATATTTGTTTATTACTTAAACAAAAATACAGCAAATCTGTTTAAAAATACATTTTTGGTTATAGTTAAATTCGGATTAAAAGTTCAACTGACGGGCAATTTCTTCCATGGTAGTGAGTGGTAAAGTTTGCATACTGCTTATGAGCAAAGTCATTTTACGTGCCGGATATTTAATAAACACGGTATGCATTGGCGTATCTTCCGATTTTATTATAGCATATTTGGCTGCTTTTCCGTTCACGGTATATACTTTTTTGATTTCAACTCCTTCACCTTCTTCTGCACGGTCGTACAATTCAGGATTCATTATCGAGATGCTTCCCAACGAGTTGTTAATCCGAAACATAGTAACGTAAGTACTTGTTTCGTTGCTGGATGCAGTACGAACAAAATTCGGAATCTTCACAGCATTTACCGCTTTCACGTAATTATCGTAACTGATGTTTGTTTGTAATGGTTCATCACCCTCTTCTGCGTCATTATTCCCCTGTTCATTTTCAGCGCCGGCACCCATTTGGCTCAGCATTCCTTCAATTCCACCATCCAGCGGATTTACACCTTCGGTAATTTTTACTCCGGCGGGGATACTGAATTTTGCAGCTGGTACTGCAATGTTTTCTTCAAAAAGCACAGCTGTTTCGTTATTTGTAAGTGTGCCTAAGGTGATGACTGATTTTAAGGGATAACCTTTGTATTGCCAGAATTTAGTGGTGCCAAGGGTGTATACCAAACATTTTTTACCCAAAATATTTTCGTAACCTTCAATTTTTCCATTCATATCCAGTATGGTTTGGCGCTCCATATTGTGCAGTTCCTCGTCTGTTTTTTTATCGGTTAATGCTTTGCCGGCTTTTATCGCATAATCAATGGTAGTTTTTGTGCCGGTGTTGTCAAGCAGGTTGATTTTCCACAGCAAATTTCCATTCCTGATTTCGAGCTCTTTGTTAGTGGTTTTACTCGAAATACCCAATACTTTAATTGTAGTTGTACTCTCGGTTAGTGTGGTCATTTTAATGCCATATTCATCGTACCAAACCGTTTTTTTACCAACTGTGTTTCCGCTAAGTTGGTATTCGATATGGCCTGATTTCGAAAAAATATATTTGCCATCTTTTTGAGCAGCTGCTACTAACGAAAAAGAGACAGCCAGTAATAATAATATTTTAGTTTTCATGTGTTTATAATTGATTTTTTATTTGTCACATGGAACTCGCCAGTGATAATCATCTCTTTTTGTGAGCTATTGCTCATGGCTCGTTTCATATGGGTGCTTGTTGTTTAAAATTTCACAAATTAATTGCATTGATTTGTTTCACGATTCGGCAAAGTTTGAACTTGTTCAACTTTGCTCTCACTGCTTCACAAATTCTACTCTGCGATTCTGCGCTTTGCCTTCGGGCGTATCGTTGCCGGTCATTGGTTTCGTTTCGCCATATCCTTTGCTGGTTAAGCGGCTGGCGCTAATTCCGGCTTTTACCATGGCATCGAGTACGGATTTTGCACGTGCTTCGGATAATTTCTGATTGGAAGCCTGTTCACCATCGCTGTCGGTATGTCCTTCCACACTGAAGTTGAGCTCCGGATGTTCGGTCATCATTTTCACTACATAGTTAATGGTTCCCATACTTTCGGGTTTGATGGTAGCTTTGGCCACATCGAATTTAATGCCGGTAGTAACAAATTTGCCATCGGTCAGGAACTTGTCGTATAGCGGAACAGCACCTTTGGCAATGCGAATGTTTTTGATGATTGATTTTGCTTCTGTAGCCGATGTTCCTAAACCGCTTTTTATACTGAACGATTTAAAACTTTCATTGATATTAGGAATATTCAAAACCCGCTGGTCGTCAACATAAACTTTTAATGCGCGCTTATTAAATGAAATTGCAGCATGTTTCCAACCCGGGGTAAATTTTTCGTTTATATCCCCATTGATAATTGTATTAACATGTGTAGTACGATAGCTCAATGCCCTTCCGCCAAAATCAATCCACGATAATTCCCGTTTTCCTGCTTCTCCACTAAAATACAATTGATAGTGGTGCTGTGTAGCATTATACATTTGATAATCAAATTCAATGGTGAATTCATCAGGTAAATAATTGGCTACTTTTATTAATGGGATAATTTTTGAATCAGAATTCCGGAACCATATAACATTATCGCCATTTAGGTTTGCAATTTCTACCGTTCCGGCTTTCAAATCCCACTTACTCGGAAACTCCCCGTTTTGTTCTCCTTCCAGATTATCTTCGAAAATTATTTCGGTTCCCGGCACAAAATCGTATTTAGCCCATGTAAGTACAGGAGCAGCTTTTTCAACAGTTGTTGTTTCGTCGGTTTGTTCGGCAGGAGTTTGCGAATCCTTATTCTCGGTTTCAGTTTCTTTCTTTTTGCCGGTGTTTTTTACTGTATTGTCTATGCCTTCCTCTACTTTATCGAGTGTTTTATCCACAGCTTTGTCGGCTTTTTTCTCGATGCGTTGTTCAACCTGCTTTTCAGCTTTCTTTTTTACATTGTTCAGTACTTTATTCAGATTAATTTGGCCATTTACGTTTGCCTGCATTGCAAACAACCCGATAAGGATAATGTAAAGATGTGATTTCATGTTTTAATTTTTATAATGTGTATTTATAGCAATCTGCGATTAAAAGTATTCTAATTGTCAGAAAAACAAGACTATCCTGATACGTGGAAGAGTTACAAAGATAAATATTTATTACATTTTATCATAAACAGTATTTGTATTTGTATAAAAATATTTCAGTACTGTGGTCGTTAGGTTAATAATCGTACACATTTGTTATTACACATCGTTTGGGACACAGTCATACCGTTTTTTTTGGGGCGCGCCCTTTCGGGTCGGGCTATCCCTCCTGCCCTCCGCTTCGCTCCGCGCATCCGTCCTATCCCTCGCGCACACTGCAACCTAAGCATCTCCGCACGCCGCCCAAACATCCCACCATTCAACCCCTCCGGGCTTGTGTGCGGGTATTATTCTCCTTCTATTCCATGGGTTACACCCATGG